>JAQUMQ010000007.1:15000-16693 GCA_028718045.1 Actinomycetota bacterium | reverse complement strand
ATAAAGCAAACGACGATAATATTAATCTAATATTAGAAAAAATAAAAAAAAGAATCGGTATTTTTATTTACGGAGAAAACGAAGAGCCGATTGCGGAAAGCTTAAAGAAAAGCATAAAAAAAAGCGGCATGAAGATAACGATTAGTACGGCCGAATCTTTAACGGGCGGATTGATATCAAGCATGATTTCCGATGTTCCCGGAAGCTCGGAATATTTTTTGGGAGGAGTCATTGCTTATTCGGGTTTTTCAAAAAATAAAATGCTTAAGGTAAAAAAAATGGATTTGAATAAGCATGGAGCTGTCAGCGAGCAAGCCTGTAGACAAATGGCACTTTATTCGAGATATATATTTAATTCCGACTATGCAATAAGCGTAACAGGTTTTGCAGGACCAACCGTTAACGAAAATAATAAAAACGTAGGTCTTGTATTTTCGTGCATGGCAAAGCCGGATGGAACTACCGAGGTATTTAAAAATGAATTCATGGGAACAAGAGCAGAAATAAAGTTCAGAACCGCTCAATTTATTTTAAATATGCTAAGAATTGAAATTGAAAATAGCAAACCAAATTGATCGTTGCGAAGACTGCCGTATGGAAAAATCATTTAGTGTAAGCAATAAAGAATATAAAAGGCTTTTTATTGGAATAAACTTGCCTGAAGAAATATGCAATTATTTTCATGATATAGCGTTAAATTTAAATGCAAAAAACAACGAAGTTAAGCCCGTGCACCAAAAAAATATTCATATTACCTTAAAATTCATCGGTAAAGTAAATAAGAAAATAATAAGCAAAATATGTAAGATTATAAGTTTATCTTTGAATTCAAAACCAAGCTTTAACTTCGATATCGGCGATTCGTTTGATGGTTTTCCTTCATTTGCTTCCTCGAGAATTCTTTACGGAGTCGTCGTTAAAGGAATTAAAGAAATAGAAGAATTATATCATTTGATAGAAGATAATTTGTCAGATATTGGAATAGAAAAGGACGTCAGAAAATTTATTCCTCATATAACGATAGCAAGAATGAGAAAGCTTATTAATCTTAAGGATCTAACCGCAAATATTAAATTGGAAAAATTCGACAATAACATTTGCGATAAAATAATTCTTTATGAAAGCATTCTTTCAAGAACAGGTCCGGAATATATAATCGAAAAAGAATTTTTACTTGGTAAATAATAAGAATAAGTTAACACGGTAACCATCGATTGCCTTTTTAATAAAATTTATTGTAAATTTTATTGAGAAGCGAACATTAGTTCGCTATAATATATTGATATACAAAAAAGTTCATTACCGGTTTTAAAGAAAAATATTTATATATAATTGAATAAATGTTAATATATACAATGTAGTTATTATGTTAATATGCATAAACGTATAATATTAAATTAAGGCATATCTAAGATATGGAATTAGGGGATATCCGGTATATTATTTTATAACTTATGGATTTTTTGCAATTATGATAATAACATTTTCTGCGGTAATAGATTTTCGGAGTTTATAAACTTAACAAGATTGGGGTATGAATGGATAGAGAAAAAATAATTGAAAACGCACTTGCTCAGATCGAAAGAACCTACGGCAAAGGTTCTATAATGAAACTCGGAAACGAAGGTCCTTTAAAAGATATAGAATCGGTATCTACGGGGTCCATAGAACTCGATATGGCTTTAGGCGTAGG
>JAQUMQ010000007.1:0-12500 GCA_028718045.1 Actinomycetota bacterium | reverse complement strand
ATTGAAGGCTGAAACTCGCCTTCATGAAGTAGGAGTCGCTAGTAATCGTGGATCAGCACGCCACGGTGAATACGTTCCCGGGCCTTGTACACACCGCCCGTCACACTACGAAAGTTGGATACACCCGAAGTCAGTGTGCTAACCGGCAACGGAAGCAGCTGCCGAAGGTGGAGCCAGTGATTGGAGTGAAGTCGTAACAAGGTAGCCGTACCGGAAGGTGCGGCTGGATCACCTCCTTTCTAGGGAGATTACTTAAATTAAGTTATTTGAATTTGTTTTAATTTAAATAACCCTAGTTTTAAGTCGATCCTCGTACTATTTAGTTCTGAAAGAACATGATTTTGCGAAAGATAGCAGTTCTTTTGATGCTGTTCTTTGAAAATTTCATAGCATTCTCGAATATTTTGTGGGTCAAGTTAATAAGAGCATATAGCGGATGCCTTGGCGGTAAAAGGCGATGAAGGACGTGGTAGGCTGCGATAAGCCTCGGGGAGCCGTCTAACAGGCTTTGATCCGGGGATCTCCGAATGGGGAAACCCATTATCCTTAATCGGATAATATTGCTGTCTGAATACATAGGGCAGCAAAGTAAACCGGGTGAACTGAAACATCTAAGTAACCCGAGGAAAAGAAATCAATTTAGAGATTGCCTTAGTAGCGGCGAGCGAAGGGGCAAGAGCCTAAACCTGTTAAATGTTAAAGCTTACGGGCGTTGTTTAACAGGGGTTGTAGGAGTTGTTATGCACAGCTGTAACTGTGCGAGAGAGTCAGAAAATTATTTGATAACAAAATAGCCTGGAAAGGCTAGCCATAGCAGGTAAAAGCCCTTTATGTGAAATCAAGTAGTCTTTCTAACAACCACCTAAGTACAACGGAACACGAGAAACTCCGTTGGAATCTGCGAGGACCAACTTGCAAGGCTAAATACTTTTACCGACCGATAGTGAACTAGTACCGTGAGGGAAAGGTGAAAAGTACCCCGGAAGGGGAGTGAAATAGAACCTGAAACTGTATGCTTACAAGCAGTGGGAGGCACTATATGTGCTGACCGTGTACTTTTTGTAGAACGGACCGGCGAGTTACAGTATGTAGCAAGGTTAAGCTTTTTAAAGCGGAGCCGCAGCGAAAGCGAGTCTGAATAGGGCGTTTTAGTTACATGCTGTAGACCCGAAGCTGAGTGATCTATCCTTGGCCAGGGTGAAGCGAAGGTAAGACTTCGTGGAGGCCCGAACCCACCAACGTTGAAAAGTTGGGGGATGAGCTGAGGATTGGAGTGAAAGGCTAATCAAACTCAGAAATAGCTGGTTCTCCCCGAAATAGCTTTAGGGCTAGCCTCAAGTGTTTAATAATGGTGGTAGAGCACTGAATGGACTAGGGGCCTTACAAGGCTACCAAATCCAATCAAACTCCGAATGCCATTATTTCAAGCTTGGGAGTCAGACTACGGGGGATAAGCTTCGTAGTCAAAAGGGAAACAGCCCAGACCACCAATTAAGGTCCCTAAATACATGCTAAGTGGTAAAGGAAGTGAAATCACACAGACAACCAGGATGTTGGCTTAGAAGCAGCAACCATTTAAAGAGTGCGTAATAGCTCACTGGTCAAGTAGTTTTGCGCCAAAAATGTAACGGGGCTCAAGCATGTTACCGAAATTGTGGATTCTGCGCAAGTGGAATGGTAGGGGAGCGTTTTATAAGGATTGAAGCTCAATTGTAAGATTGGGTGGACTTTATATAAGTGAGAATGCCGGTATGAGTAACGAAAGACGGGCGAGAAACCCGTCCACCGAATGCCTAAGGTTTCCTGGGGAAGGGTATTCCGCCCAGGGTTAGTCGAGTCCTAAGCTGAGGCTGACAAGCGTAAGCGATGGATAACAGGTTAATATTCCTGTACAACCAGATTATGTTTGAGCAATGGGGTGACGAAGAAAGGTAGGTTAGCGCGGTTTGGTTATCTGCGTGCAAGCGAGTAGGGTGTTGATTAGGAAAATCCGGTCAATATTAAGCCCGAGACGTGATGCCGAGCCAATTGCGGTGAAGTAATTGATCCTATGCTTCCAAGAAAAACCTCTAGTTAGTAATTTGGTTCTCGTACCAAAACCGACACAGGTAGGCAAGTAGAGAATACTAAGGTGATCGAGATAACTCTCGTTAAGGAACTCGGCAAAATAACCCCGTAACTTAGGGAAAAGGGGTACCACGGTAGGGTTAAAGATTTACTCTGTAAGCTCGAGGTGGTTGCAATGCAAGGCTCAGGCGACTGTTTACTAAAAACACAGGTCTCTGCTAAGTCGTAAGACGATGTATAGGGGCTGACGCCTGCCCGGTGCTGGAAGGTTACGAGGAGAGGTTAGGGAGCAATCCCGAAGCTTTGAATCTAAGCCCCAGTAAACGGCGGCCGTAACTATAACGGTCCTAAGGTAGCGAAATTCCTTGTCGGGTAAGTTCCGACCTGCACGAATGGCGTAACGATCTGAGCGCTGTCTCAACGAGAGACTCGGTGAAATTGTATTATTGGTAAAGATACCAATTACCCACAATAGGACAGAAAGACCCCGTGAACCTTTACTGTAGCCTGATATTGAACTTTGGTTTGTTCTATGCAGGATAGGTAGGAGGCTATGAAGCTGGAGCGTCAGCTCTGGTGGAGCCATCGGTGAGATACTACCTTTAACATTCTGGAGTTCTAACTACAAACCGTTATCCGGGTGTAGGACAGTGGCAGGTAGGCAGTTTGACTGGGGCGGTCGCCTCCCAAAATGTAACGGAGGCGTACAAAGGTTCCCTCAGAGTGTTTGGAAATCACTCGTAGAGTATAAGAGCATAAGGGAGCTTAACTGTGAGACCTACAAGTCAAGCAGAAACGAAAGTTGGTTCTAGTGATCCGGCGGCTCAGTGTGGAATGGCCGTCGCTCAACGGATAAAAGGTACTCCGGGGATAACAGGCTTATCACGCCCAAGAGTCCATATCGACGGCGTGGTTTGGCACCTCGATGTCGGCTCATCGCATCCTGGGGCTGTAGTCGGTCCCAAGGGTTTGGCTGTTCGCCAATTAAAGCGGTACGCGAGCTGGGTTTAGAACGTCGTGAGACAGTTCGGTCCCTATCTATTGTGGGCGCAAGAGAATTGAGAGGATTTGTCCCTAGTACGAGAGGACCGGGATGAGCGAACCTCTGGTGTGTCAGTTGTTCTGCCAAGAGCATTGCTGATTAGCCAAGTTCGTTAAGGATAAGTGCTGAAAGCATATAAGCATGAAGCCTACCTCAAGATTAATTCTCTCATCCTTAATGGAGTAAGACCCCTTGAAGAACACAAGGTTGATAGGTCAGAAGTGTAAGCACAGTAATGTGTTTAGCTGACTGATACTAATAGGTCGAGGACTTGACCATAATTTTCGGAATGCTATGGATAACATTTTGTAATTTTAAATGGTTTACGATATATCCTCAATAAATATTGATGTTTTGGATTATTAAAATTAATAAGCCATTTATAAATTTTACGGTGGCTATTGCGGAGGGGAAACACCTGTTCCCATCTCGAACACAGAAGTTAAGACCTCCAGCGCCGATGGTACTGCACTGGTAACGGTGTGGGAGAGTAGGTCGCCACCGTATTTTATTTTAACAAAAAAAAACTGCTACAACTTATATATATTTAAACTTATATATATTTATATATTTAAATTATTAAAACGTATTTCATTAAAATCGTTACATCGCAAAAATTTACACCCAACGCAATTTTACTGCTATTTTGATGTCTTTTGTTTATTACAAGCTTCTCATAATATGTATTTTTAAAAGATTATTTTGAAGCCAAGAAAATGGGATATAAAATTCATATTTAAATTTATGGTAACATTCGGAATTCTAAGTTCTGTTTTCGATTTCATAACTTTTACAGTTTTGATATTTTTTTTAAGGGCAAATGAACATACTTTCAGAACAGGGTGGTTTATAGAGTCAATACTTTCAGCCTCAATGGTAGTTTTAATAATAAGAAGCAAATATGCTTTTTATAAGAGCAAACCTGGTAATTATTTGATTATTGCAATTATTGCGAGTGCCATTTTTACTGTATTAGTTCCATATACCAGTCTGGGCAAAATTTTTGGATTTGTAAAACTTCCGTTTGAATTTTTAATAATTTTATTGTCAATTCTAATTGTATATTTAGCACTGGCAGAAATCACAAAAAGGATCTTTTACAAATATGTAAATTATTGAAGGCAACTAAAAATATACTGATTGCTCATTACGTATAATTAAAAAAACAAAGGTTGCAATAAATATGATATTTTTTTATTATTTTATTTTCACTTAATTATTATATGGTAGATTAATTAATTGAAAAAATAAAAAGTATCGGGTTTATTTGAATATAAAGACCGATCATATACTGGTTTGTTTTACAAGAACAAGATTTAGGCAAACGCCGGAAATAAAATAATGTATCTTAAATGCTTGTAAAACAAACCAGTATTATATTCTTATCCAAAAATTTTAGCAAAATTAGTAATGGGAGAAGAAATGAAGACAAAGCATAAGGAATTAAATAATTGGATAGACGAAATGGTTAAAATGTGTAAACCAGAAAAAGTTGTTTTAATAGACGGTTCCCTTAAGCAAAAATTAGTTCTAGAAAAAGAAGCTTTTGAAACCGGAGAACTTATTGAGCTAAATCAAGAAAAATTACCTGGATGCGTTCTTCACAGAACAGCCATAAACGATGTTGCAAGAACGGAAAACCTCACATTTATTTGCACATCATCAAAAGAAGATGCCGGACCGACGAATAATTGGATGAATCCTGAAGACGGATATCATAAAGCTGCCGAGATATTCAAAAGTTCCATGGTAGGTAGGACGATGTATGTTATTCCTTTTTCGATGGGTCCGATAGGTTCGCCTTTCAGTAAAATAGGAGTGGAACTTACTGACAGTATCTATGTTGTGGATAACATGCTTGTTGTAACAAGAGTGGGGCAAAAAGTTCTTGATTTTTTAGGGACCGATGGGAAGTTTACCAAATGCCTTCACTCTAAGGCCGACTTGGATATAAACAAAAGATTAATCCTGCATTTTCCTGAAGACAATACAATATGGAGTGTCGGTTCTGGTTATGGCGGAAATGTTTTATTGGGGAAAAAGTGTATGGCTTTAAGAATTGCAAGCTATCTTGGCAGACAGGAAGGGTGGATGGCAGAGCATATGCTGATATTAGGGGTAGAAAAGCCGACAGGAGAGATAAATTATGTGGCAGCGGCATTTCCGAGTGCCTGCGGTAAAACAAATCTAGCTATGATGGTTCCGCCGGAAGGTTTAAAGGTTAAGGGATATAAAGTTTGGACAGTAGGCGATGATATAGCATGGATGAGAATCAAAGAAGACGATTCGCTTTGGGCTGTCAATCCTGAATCAGGGTTTTTCGGTGTAGCACCCGGAACAAATAGCAAAAGCAATCCCAATGCAGTAAAAACAATCCAGAAAGATACGATTTATACAAATGTCTTGCTCAAAACGGACGGCACGGTATGGTGGGAAAATGGAGACGGACCTATTCCGTCGGAAGGAATAGACTGGATGGGCAACCCATGGAAACCTGGAATTATCGGCGATGATGGGAAGCCAAAAAAAGGTGCCAATCCCAATTCAAGATTTACTGCACCAGCTTCTCAGTGTCCGTCGATATCTCCACGCTTTAATGATCCTGAAGGCGTTCCCATAACAGCCATTATCTTTGGCGGAAGAAGGGCAAGTGTTGCTCCGCTTGTTTATCAGTCATTCGGCTGGAACCATGGGGTATTTCTTGGTTCGATAATGGCGTCGGAAATTACGGCAGCCCAATATGGAGCACAGGGAATGGTTAGAAGGGATCCGATGGCTATGATTCCTTTCTGTGGTTATAATATGGCCGATTATTTTAAACACTGGCTTGAAATGGGCAGCAAAATGAAAAACCCTCCAAAGATATTTCATGTTAACTGGTTTAAAACAAACAAGGAAGGTCAGTTTTTATGGCCGGGCTATGGAGATAATCTAAGAGTTCTTGAGTGGATAATCGACAGAAGTAATGAAAAGATAAGTGCTTATAAATCTCCAATAGGATACATGCCCTATAAAAAAGACTTGGATTTAAACGGATTGGATATAAATGAAGAAGTTTTGGATAAACTATTTGACATCAACATAAATGAATGGGTTAAAGAAACAAAAGATATAAAAGAATTTTATGCTAAATTCGGCAGTAAGCTACCGGAAGAATTAAATATCGAACTTAACGATCTTATAGACAGGCTTGGATAAATTTAAATAATGGCTTACGCTTAAATGTTTATTTATGTTTGATGACGGAAATTTAAAAAATATGTTAATTTAAATTGCTTTTTTTATTTAAATTACTTTAACTGGACGGGAAACGCATGAAGAACAATAAAGGTTATCTAAAGTATTTATCGATAATATTATCGGTAATAGTTATTGCTGTTGTTGCAATAATAGGAATAAATATGCGGAACAACAAAAAATCGGATTATACGGATACCGATGATAATATATTTGCAGAAGAATCAACTACTACAATCATCGAAAAAAAAGTAGACGAAAATTTTTACAGCAGCTCTTCTGCGGAATTTACAAATTTTTCTTTCATATCACCAAAAAACTGGACCCTAGCCGAAGGTAAAAACAGCGAGAGGATACTTTTGACAAATAATGATAATTCGGCAAACGAAAGCATAATTATTTCAGTGGAAAAATTATCAGAAAACAAAGATATTGAAAAAGAAGATGAGATTTTAAGTAAGTATTTTTCAGGTCTGGAAAAGACAGAAGGCAAAAAAGATTTTCCTGAAGAAGAAATAGAAATATCTGAAATTAAATCCAAAATTTACGGTTACGAGTATGACTTACTGCTGGAAGGTAAGCAAAAAGCAGTAGATTTGATAAGTTTTTTCAAAAATGACGGATGTGTTTATATATTTAAATATATGGGTGCAAATGTTAACATTGATACTGCGATAACAAATTTTAAAAGTTTTTTAAAATCCGTTTCTATTAATTCCACAGAAAAAAACGCAAAGAAATTAAAAAAACAGGATTCGGTAAACATACTTATTTTAGGAGATGATAGTGCGTTTGACAGACCCGGAGGAAGAGTTAACGGAAGAACGGATATTATCATGATTTTTCACATCAATCTTGAAAAACAAGCAGGAACAATAGTTACAATTCCAAGAGACACTTGGGTAAATATTCCGGGACATAAAGAAGGAAAGATAAATGGGGCACATGCTATAGGCGGAAACGAGTTGACTGTAAAAACAATCGAAGAATTATCGGGACTTGAAATTGATAATTATGTTGTTACCGATTTTGATGGATTCAAACCTTTGATAGATTTTCTTGGCGGAGTCACAATTGAGGTAAATGAAAATTTATCCGATTCATTTTCAGGATGTTATTTGAATGAAGGAATACATCATCTGAATGGAGAGCAGGCGCTTGCTTTGTGCAGGAACAGGCACAGAAACGGCGAGCCCGGCCAACAGGGGGGAGCTTTTGCAAGAGAAAGAGAAGCTGCGAAAGTAATACTTGCATTATATGATCAGCAAACAACATTCGATAAATTTCTGAAAATGCCGGTATTCGTTAATTATATTTTGAATTATGTTTGGACGGATTTTACTTTTGTCGATATTGTTAAGTTACTGCCTTCATTTGGTAAATTAAAAATGCAAAATATAAAAATAACAACCATCCCATCTTGGCCGCAAATGGTAGGCGATGCAAGTGCGGTTGTTTATGATAAGGAAGCAACGAAAGAGCTTTTTGAAGAAATCAAAAATCAGTGATTGAATGAAAATAATTTATGAAATTGATATCAGCAAAGGTTTTCAATTGTCACGGTTTTTAATTTGACTTTTAAAAAATTACTGTTTAATATTATAAATTGTTTTTTTAACACCTTGATTGATTTTAAGCGGAAGTGGCTCAGCTGGTAGAGCATCACCTTGCCAAGGTGAGGGTCGCGGGTTCGAGTCCCGTCTTCCGCTCCAAACATAAAAAGATAGGCTCTTCCCGGTTCTATAATAATTAGCGGAAGCTCTTCGGTTCTTCGCCAATTAACGGGGCATTAGTTCTAACAGCACAGTGCGGTTCTCCAACGAAAAACAAGGATCCTAGATCATTTCTTCATATTTTCTTCATCTATTCGTGATATTATATTGATCGTAAATATTTAAATAATTATCTTATAAATTATAAGTATATTTCTTTGAATCTTTTATTAAATTCACCGACTTGAAAGATATAGATATATTGAATGTATACGGCCTTGGTGCTTATGTGGAAATCATAACGGAAAAAAAGGATGATGTGCTGGTTGTTCCCAATGATTTTATTTACAAAGATAACGAGAAAGAATTTGTTTATAAAATGAACGACGAAAACAAAGTCGAGAAGGTCCTAGTTAATATCGGTATTTCCGATTTAAACTATACCGAAATATTAGATGGCTTAAAAGAAGATGAAACGGTAGTAATTGTCGATAAATGATGAGATAAATTTTATGATTGTTTTTTATATATGATTAAATAATTTTTAATTTTTTTATTTTTATATTGAAAAATTTTGCTATTGTAAATAGTATGGAAACAATATTTAATGATAATCAAAAATTAAAAATTAACATATAAAACAAATCGGAAAAGCTATGATAAACGTTGAAGTTGAAAACCTGGGTGAATATTCTATCAAAAAAAATACGACTATCCTGGATTTATTATTGTCGATAAATAAGGAACATGCAAAAAAAGCAATTATTGCGGAGTTGACTTTTAAAGATGATATAAGAAAAATCGTTGACATGAACTACTTAATCCGCGAAGATTTAAAAATTAAATTATTATTTTCCGATGATGAGAAATCAGCGGATACATTGAACCACAGCACATCTCATGTAATGGCAATTGCCATAAAGAATATTTACCCTGAAGCCAAGTTCGCTATTGGGCCGTCCATAAAAGACGGTTTTTATTATGATTTTGAAATAAACGGTACCGTATCTCCAGAAGACTTGAAACCTATTGAAGATGAAATGAAAAGAATTGTTTCGTCCAACTATTCTTTTGAAAGAAAAGAGATAACAAAAGAAGAAGCCAGGCAGATATTTAAAGACAATCCTTACAAGGTAGAACTTATAAATGACATAAAGGATGAAAAAGTCGTTACTTACAAAACAGGAAATTTTATCGATTTATGCAGCGGCCCGCATCTGATATCTACGGGAAGAATCGGAGCTTTTAAATTGCTAAGCATAGCAGGTGCATATTGGCGTGGAAATGAAAAAAATAAAATGCTTATCCGTATTTATGGCACATCATTTTTTAAAAAAGAAGATCTTAAAAGTTATCTTGATAGAATAGAAAGAGCAAAGCTAAGCGATCACAGAAAAATAGGAAAAGATTTGGAATTATTCAGCTTTCACGATGAAGCTCCAGGATTTCCGTTCTGGCATCCTAAGGGTATGGTTATCAGGAACTCGGTTCTTAAATATTGGAGAAAAATACATAGAGAAAGCGACTATCAGGAAATTCAAACGCCGATTATATTAAGCAACGAATTATGGCATACTTCTGGACACTGGGATCATTATAAAGAAAATATGTATTTTGTTAAAATTGACGAATGTGATTATGCCGTTAAGCCAATGAATTGTCCCGGAGCAATCCTGGTATATAAATCAAGGCAACATTCATACAAAGAATTTCCGATAAGATATACAGAGCTTGGTTTGGTCCATCGCCATGAGAAGTCAGGGGTGCTTCATGGACTTTTCAGGGTAAGAAATTTTACCCAAGATGACGCTCATATATTTGCACTTGAAGAGAATGTGAGCACCGAAATCAAATCCATAATTGATATGATAGGAAAAATGTATAAGGTATTTGGATTTAACGATTATCATGTCGAGCTTTCCACAAGACCCGAAAACAGAATAGGTTCCGACGAAATGTGGGATAGAGCCGAAAATAAATTGGAAGAAGCAATTAAGGAAAATAATTTGGAATATAAAGTTAATCCTGGGGATGGAGCTTTTTATGGCCCGAAAATAGATTTCCACATAAAAGATTCACTTGAAAGAACTTGGCAGTGCGCAACGATTCAATTGGATTTTGCAATGCCTGAAAAGTTTGACATTTCTTATATGGGTGAAGATAATAAGAAACACAGACCTGCAATGATTCACAGGGTTATTTTAGGCAGCGTGGAAAGATTTATAGGAATATTAATAGAAAATTACTCCGGTAATTTACCGCTGTGGATTGCTCCGGTTCAAGTAATAGTGCTGCCGATTTCAGATAAGTTTTGTTCATATTCCGAAAAAATATACGAGATAATAAGAAAGGAGGGTTTCAGGTCAGAGCTGGATGACAGAGTTGAATCTTTAAACAAGAAAATCAGACAAGCAGAGCTTAACAAAATACCACTCATGATCGTGATAGGGGAAAAAGAGCAAGAATCCGACACTATTACAGTGAGGAAAAAAGCTGGAGGTGATATTAAAAATATAAGCATTGATGAATTTTTAAAACTATTGAAAGAAAATGTAAAAAATAAAAAAACTTTTATATAAAAATATACGTCTATTAATCTTAAACCTATTTTTTTTTAAAATTTTATAAGAAAAAATATATTTTTAATATTCAGGACTCATATTGATTCATAATTTTTAATATAAAGAATTTGAGGTGGAAAATGACATTAAAAGAAAAAATAAGATTGAAATCTACAACGGCAGCAATCAAAGGTGCTATGAAAATTTTACCCAAGCTATCCGATGAGCAATGGCTAAAAGTTATCAGAGGTAAAATTTACAAATTGAAGAACCAAGACGAAAGAGATTTCATGGAAAATCTGTTGATCAATCTTAAAAGAAAAGTCGTTGACGTATCTCCTAATGCAAGGGAAAAGATAATAATGAATTTGATTAACAATGCAATGATCCAGGGTCAACCAAGAAGACAAGACTTTGCCAAAAAACATGGAATTAATCCCCCAAATCACTTGGTAATGAGCCCAACAATGGCATGTAACTTGAAATGCTTTGGATGCTATGCATGGGAATACAGCAAGAAAAATGATCTTCCTTACGATGTTTGCAACAGAATCATTGAAGAAGCAAACAATATAGGCATATATTTCTTCGTAATAACAGGCGGAGAACCATTTTACTGGGACAATCTTTTTGATTTTCTTGAAAGGCATAACAATTCATTCTTCCAGATTTATACTAATGGTTTATTGATAGATGACAAGGTAGCTGAAAAGCTGGCGGAGCTCGGAAATGCGGTACCATGCATAAGCATAGAAGGATTTAAGGAAGAAACAGAAGCAAGAAGAGGCCCCGGTAGCTGGGACAAGATAATGAATACTTTTGACATACTGAAAAAACATGGTGTTATTTATGGGTTTTCAGTAACTGCGACAAGAAAAAATAGCGAAATTATTGTAAGTGATGAGTTTATGGACATCATGATCGATAAAGGAGTGTTTGTCGGATGGTATTTTAATTATATTCCGATTGGCAAAGAGCCAAATATGGATTTAATGCCTACTCCCGAACAAAGAGATTACAGGAGAAAAAGGATACTTGAGATAAGGAGAACAAAAAATATCACGGTTGCAGATTTCTGGAATGATGGAAATCTTGTTCATGGATGCATGGCAGGTGGTAAAAATTATTTGCATATTAATGTAAATGGAGATGTAGAGCCGTGTGTTTTTGTACATTTTGCCGCAGACAACATAAAAGAAAAAAGCCTTGAAGAAATAATAACATCGCCGTTTTTTATGGCATTTAGAAAAAGGCAACCATATTCAGATAACTTATTGAGACCATGTTCTATTATTGACAATCCTCAAGTTTTGAGAGATATAGTTGCAGAAACCGGTGCTTATCCAACACATGAAGGAGCTGAGACTATTATCACAACTCTTTCAAAGCAGCTCGATGAGTATTCGGAATGCTGGAGAAGTTATGCAGATACGGCATGGGAGACAGAGTACAATCGCTACACTGATTCGGGGCAAAGAGTTGCAGGATAGATAATATAATTTTTGTTTTTAGTAAAAATAAAAAATTATGTATTGCTTTAGTTAAGGTTTTAAATTATTATTATTACCTTAAAATAAAAAATAATAAATAATTATTATTCATAGATAAATTAAAAATTTTATAATTAAAAACTGATTATAAAAATATATTATTTTTAATTTTGAATTTTAAAGTAGAAATCATCTATTTCTCACCAGATTACGGCTTTTTTAAGCAAGTTTATCTGGTTTAAGATAAAATTAAAATAGGTAGTAGATGATTTATACTACCTATTTTTTTTGTTAAAAAATAGTGGAGGTGAAGTTAGATAATTAAAAAAATTCGTATAAATGAGCAAATACGAGTTCCAAAAGTAAGATTGATATTAGAAGACGGAAAACA
>JAQUMQ010000006.1:13254-17313 GCA_028718045.1 Actinomycetota bacterium | reverse complement strand
ACGATTTACAGGAAAAAATACTGGAAGTAAAGAATTTAAAGACTTATTTTTATACAGATGCCGGAATAGTAAAAGCAGTAGATGGCGTGAGTTTTGATCTAAAAAAAGGAGAAACACTCGGCATAGTAGGAGAAACTGGTTCTGGCAAAAGCATAACTGCCTTGACAATTCTTGGTTTGGTACCCATACCTCCGGGCAAGATTGAAAGCGGCGAAATAATTTTCGAGGGACAAGATTTGCTTAAGTATAAAATAAATAACTTAAAAAATTTCAGAGGAAATCGAATATCAATGATTTTTCAAGATCCAATGACATCTTTAAATCCCGTTTTTAACATTGGAAATCAATTAATGGAAGCAATTCAAGCTCATCAGCATTTATCAAAAAAACAATCATATGAAAAGGCACTGGAACTTTTGGACATGGTTGGGATTTCCGACATAAAAAGAAGAATGAAAAGCTATCCTCATGAGTTCAGCGGCGGAATGAGGCAAAGAGCTATGATTGCCATGGCTATTGCAAATTCACCAAGCGTATTGATTGCCGATGAACCGACGACGGCACTTGATGTTACCATACAGGCACAAATACTTGAATTAATCGACGATTTAAAGAAAAAGACAAACTCGTCAGTCATACTGATTACGCATGATCTTGGAGTTATTGCAAAATATGCAGAAAGAGTAATGGTTATGTATGCAGGAAAGCCCGTAGAGTTTGCAAATGCAAATGATATATTTTACAAGCCGCTTCATCCATATACTATCGGATTGATTGGTTCGGTATCCAAACTTAACGAAGAAAAGAAAGAAAGGTTAAAACCTATAAAAGGAACACCTCCGAGTCTTATCGATTTACCCAAGGGATGTACATTTGCGCCAAGATGTAAATTTGCTTTAAAAAAATGCAAAGAGGCATTCCCCCCGACTTTAGAAGAGCAAAAAAATCATTTTGCCGCATGTTATAGAGCAAAAGAATTGCTAAGCGGAAGTTTAAGTTAAAAAAGGAAACATGGCCAAATACAAAAATGAATTTTAAAAAAATAAATCTGTAAAAATATGAAAGACAAAGCTTTGCTTGAAATTAAAAATTTAAAGAAATACTTTCATTTGAGAACCGGATTTTTTTTCAACAAAGATGCCGGATCGATAAAGGCAGTGGATAATATAAATTTTTTCATAAAAAACGGGGAAACATTTGGACTTGTGGGAGAAAGCGGTTGTGGCAAATCAACTATTGCAAGACTAATCTTAAGATTAATTCAACCTACTTCGGGCGAAATATTTTATAAAGGGAAAAATATCCTAAAACTTAAACGTTCGCAAATGTTTAAGTACAGAAAAGAAATTCAAATTATTTTTCAAGATCCTTATGCTTCATTATCACCGAGAATGACCATAGGGGATATCGTAAGCGAACCTCTTGAAATTCATAGGATCGGAAATAAAAATTCGAGGATAAAAAAAATCAAGCATGCTTTAAAGATCGTAGGATTAAATCCCGAGCACATAAACAGATATCCTCATGAATTTAGCGGAGGTCAAAGACAAAGAGTCGGAATTGCCAGAGCATTGGTTCTTCAACCGGAGTTGATTATTTGCGATGAACCTGTTTCCGCGCTCGATGTTTCCGTTCAGGCACAGATACTTAATTTAATGATCGATTTGCAAAAACAATTTAACTTAACATATCTTTTCATAGCACACGACCTGTCTGTAGTAAAATATGTGAGCAACAGAATCGGAGTTATGTATCTTGGCAAAATTGTTGAAATAGCACAAGCAGAAGACTTATATAGAAATCCGTTGCATCCATATGCGATGGGTTTGCTTTCAGCGATACCGATACCTGATCCTGAACTTGAGAAACAAAGACAAAGAATCATTCTCCCGGGAGATGTTCCAAGCCCAATTAATCCTCCGTCGGGGTGCAGATTTCATCCAAGGTGCCCTAATGCGCAGGACATATGTTCAAAACAAGAGCCTGAATTGAAGAATTATCCTAAAAACGGCAGCGATCATTTTACGGCTTGTTTTTTTGCCGGAAAACCTATAATTAATTAAAAAATAATCCTTAAGTTTGAATAAGTTAAATTTATCTAAAAAAATAACTTTGTTTACAAGCATCATTTTTTTGATTTTTATTATGTTGTTTATCGTTTCCTGTGATGCAGCTAATTGCCCCTTTGATTTAACCGATAAAAATAAACTTTCAGACGATTATCCGAACGAACAGGATATCGGCAAGATCGATAATCAGGAATTATTTTTTAAATTAAAAAACAAGCAAGAAGATAAGAATGTTCTTAACGATATCAATATAAGAAAAGCAATTTTTTATGCTATTGACAGAGAGAAAATCGTAAAAGAATTTTTCGGAGATAACAATAAGATTCTAAACAGCATGTTTAACGAAAGTTCGCTTTATTATAATCCCGTCTGGGATCAATACCAATATAATCCCAAAAAAGCTAAAGAGTTTTTAAAACTGGCAGGTTATGATACGGAAAATCCGTTATATTTGACTATAGGCACCACCGATAATTCCCCAACCAGAGCAAGGATAGAGGAGTTGATCAAGGAAAATCTTGATCAGATAGGGATAAAACTATGGATCTACAATAAACCATCCGATGAATGGTATGTAAATAGTGTTAAAAATGGTGATTTTGAGTTAGGAATATGGTCGCTTCATACTTGCGATACAAGTGAATTAATGAATTATTTCAGTTCTGCCAAAATACCGGTAAGCGAAACCAATGAGAATAAAAACTGTAATAATTTTTATTGGTACAAAAACAGTAGAATCGATTCTTTGCTAAATGAGATAGCGCAAACCAAAGATGATGTTGAAAAGAAAAACAGCATAGATGAGGTTCAAAAAATAATTTCTGATGAGGCGATAATCTTGCCTTTATTTTCAAGATTATTTGCGGTTGCCTATAACAGCACGATAGGAAATATCAAGATAAGTACTCTTGATGGCAATTTTTTTAAGGGTATAGAAAGCTGGTCAATTCAAAGCGAAGACAAAGATAAGATTATAAAAATAACCGCAGGAATGGGAAACGAACCCAATACGCTGAATCCGTTTCTCGAAGAAAATTCAAGCATGAATTATATAAACAGTATGATTTTAAAAGGATTGTGGAGTCTGGATGAAAATGGCTGTTACGAGCCTGAACTGATTGAAGAAAATAATATGGATTTGTCTGAAAAAAACATAAATGAAAATTCTGTCATAATAAGGTTAAGAAACGATATAAAATGGGAAGACGGTACTCTCATTACGGCAAACGACGTAAAAGCAACTATCGATTCTGTTACGGCGGATAAATCTGTCTTAAGATTTAGAGACGATTTTGATAAAATCGGCGGAGTGGAAATAGTAAATGAAAAAGAAGTAAAAGTTGATTTTAAAGAACATATAAAAGACTGGAAAAAGCTCTTTTTATATATTTTTCCACAAAAAGATTTAAAACAAAATAAAATAAGCAATCTGTATGAAAATGATATTTTCGGATGCGGTCCTTATAAGATTCAAGAATGGATAAAAGGACAATATATAGTGCTAGTAAGAAACGACAATTACTATGGCGATAAGCCGTTGCCCGAAACGATAAAGATTATTTTTGACAGTGATATAAATATTTTAGTGGAATCGTTGAAAAATGGTGATATAGACATTACAAACATACCCGTGGATTTGAAGCTGATAGAGGAATTAAAATCAAGCAAGAATTTAAGCGTGACTTTAATGGAAGGAAATTTATGGGAGCATTTGGCGATATGTCTGAAACCAAAAGAAAAGTGATAAATTTTACAAATTAAATTTTTATTGTAAAATCATTTAGATTATATTTGAAAGCTGTTTACTATAGCGAATTATTTTTATATTAATGTTATTATATTTAAGGCTCATAAGATATAAAACATATGGTATTGTCGGAATGGCGGAATTGGTAGACGCGCAAGGTTGAGGGCCTTGTGAACGATTTAGTTCATGGGGGTTCAAGTCCCCCTTCCGACACCAGGTAACGTTACGAATTATGGTAGAATT
>JAQUMQ010000006.1:0-13154 GCA_028718045.1 Actinomycetota bacterium | reverse complement strand
ATATTTAAAACTAAAAATGAAAGAAAGTTATTTATATAAAGTACTTGCAAGCCACAAAATCAGATGTGATTTGTGCAATCATAGATGTGTCATAGCTGACGGGAAAACCGGCAGATGTTGCGTGATAAAACACGTCAATGGAAAACTTTTCAATTTGAATTATGGCAAACTAATTGCTGAAAATGTCGATCCTATCGAAAAGAAGCCTCTTTTTCACTTTTTACCAGGGAGTTATTCGTTTTCCATAGCGTCCGTAGGATGTAATTTCAAATGTTTTTATTGCCAAAATTATCGCATATCTCAAATGCCGGCTGATGAAAGCATCATAGAAGGCAGATCAGAATCTCCGGAAAACGTAGTTAAGAATGCAATCAGGTTTAATTGTAAAAGCATTTCATATACTTATACCGAACCCACGATTTATTTTGAATTTGCTTATGACACATCGACAGCGGCTCATGAAAATAACCTTAAAAACGTGTTCGTTACGAATGGTTTTATGAGCAGGGAAGCATTGAAGATGATTTCTCCTTACCTTGATGCCGCGAATATCGATTTAAAAAGTTTTTCTGATGAATTTTATAAAAAATATTCCGGTGGGAGGCTAAAGCCTGTATTGGAAAATATTCAATATATGAAAGAACTCGGTATATGGATCGAAGTAACAACCTTGCTAATACCTGGTTTGAATGATTCCAAAGAAGAACTTAATCAGATTGCGGTTTTTTTAAAGAAAACCGGAGAAGAAATTCCATGGCATATAAGTGCGTATTATCCGCAATATAAGTCAAAGATACCGCCGACAGCAACCGAGAAAATAATAGAAGCCGTAAGCATAGGAAAGTCAGCGGGATTAAAGTTCGTTTATGGTGGAAATGTATCAGTCAACGGACTGGAAGATACCGCATGTCCCAACTGCGGCAATCTTGTCGTTAAACGAAACGGTTTTAGTTTGTTAAAAACGGATATAAACGACGACATGTGTTGCAAGAAGTGCAACAGTAAGATTGAAGGTGTTTTTTAAAAATTATCTTAACTTTTAACGGAAATTATTCTATAATAACATATCCGAAAGGCGACTTAGCCAAGTGGTAAGGCAGAGGTCTGCAAAACCTTTATCTCCGGTTCGAATCCGGAAGTCGCCTCCAATTACAAGCTGGAAAATATGGGTTCTTCGGGTTTTTCGGTTCTTCGCGGTTCTTCGCCAATTAACGGGGCATTAGTTCTAACAGCAATAGTACTTTAACTCTAAGTCTATAGTTTTAAATATTTAATATCATCAAGTATGATTATGGAATATAAGATGCAGCTTTTACCAATCTTTTTATGTCTCTGAGCCGTATTTCTGCATTAAAATATTTACCTTCTTTGTTTACTTTTTCCATTGCTTCGTGCAGGTTATTAGTGTTTGCCTGAGCTACTGATTTCGCGCTCTTATAACCTGCAGAATATATTATTCTTGCAGTTATCGGATTTACCCATTGAATTCTTGTAAGATCAACCAGAGAAAATATTTCATCAACAAAATCCTTGTCCAAACCAATCGATTTTATTAACTCGTTTCTTTTATTTATGGATGATAAAGCTTCATAAAGTAAAAATGTATTCTTGTATCCTTCGTTTACCAGCTTGGCTATTTTATTTTTGTCAAGCCAAAAAAAACTATCTAAGGGAAATGCTTTTGGGAAATAGCCTTCGATTTCTCTTCGCAATAATGTCAGGTATTCTTCGCTTATATTGGTTTTATTGGCAAGCGGCGCTATTTTTTTGGAATTTTTTAAGGATTTGCGAAATTCAGCCAGTGTTAAAATTCCATTTGTCTTTAGTTTATTGAAGTTTTCATTTATATTTTTTAACAATAAGACACGGCTTGGCACCAAATCCGTTTCCGTGATTCTTGTCAATAAATCCTCAAGATTTACTTTATCGGCATCGATATAGTAGGACACGATTTAAAACCTCCCAATAAGATTTATTATTTGCCAAATAGCAACTTTGTCTTTGTCTAAATATATAAACAGCAATTTCCGGCAACACAACTGCATTATGATTTTTTATGGCACTTCATTTATCCTACAATAATATAAAAAAAACATATATTAAAAAAGTAAAAACCGGTATCAATTTGACTTGAGCACATATGCCAATTAAATAATTTCGATATTATTTATCTTTTTTGTTTGAATATTTAATTATCCCTAGGCATAAGGATAATCAGAAGACTTCAAATCCTTTTCGTAAGAAGCCCACTCTTTTTCTGTTATTTTACCTGTTTTTTTATAATACTTTCTTGCTTCTTCTAATATATTTTCAATTGCATTTTCCTCTTTGTCGGATAAGGATTCTGGTTTGTAGGTCTTTATTATTTCACTAATCCGTTCTTTTGCATATTCAATGCAATCTTTCTTATTTGCCTCCATCCATTCCGGATAAGTCAGGTTATCGGAGCTCTTAGGAATAAACTGTGCTTTTTTCCACCATTTCCTGGTATGTTCTTCAGTCAGATAAGTACCGGGTATAGGGCCAACCTCATTTATGATATCAATTGCCAATGTTTCGTTGCTTACTTCCACACCCTCGATCAAACGGCTTATCATCCCTACGACATCATCATCCAGAATAAGCTGGGCAGGATGAAACGATAGTTCCCCATACACACAACCATGAAATCCGATTTCATTTGCTCCAGACAAAAGAGAAAGCAAGCAGGCGATGGCTTTCTCGTAACCGCATTGGTAATCTATTCTTTTGGAATTGGAAACACCCGTTGAGTGGTTACCTGCAGGTATTTTATATCTCCGCCAAATCTGGTTAAACATTATCTGATGCAAAGAACTTTCTATCCGTCCAAAAAGCGGATAACCTGTTCGCATATTTTGTATGAATCCAAAATCACTTACAAGTATACCTGCTCCCGGTTTTACGAGTTGTGCTAAAACTACTCCGGCCATTAATTCGGCATTATTTGTTATCGTAGCCCCAGCTATTGTAACCGGTGCAGTCGATCCGTAAGTAGCTCCGCTTTGAATATATAGCGGAAATCCAGCCTCAAGATTTCTGAACGCAGACGTACACGAATCTTCCTGAAATGTTAAAGGAGGTGAAATACCTACCACACCTAAATTAATCGCACCCAAAGCTTTTGCCATATCGATGGCAAATATTTCGCAGTCATTTCCGTAATTACAATGAAGCGGAAGTGTGCTGTTCCTGAAATTGGCGGCATCACCTTCAAGCATATGCATAACTGCGGGAGT
Organism: Actinomycetota bacterium; assembly: GCA_028718045.1. Lineage (GTDB taxonomy): Bacteria > Actinomycetota > Humimicrobiia > Humimicrobiales > Humimicrobiaceae > JAMDDL01. The sequence goes on along the minus strand of JAQUMQ010000006.1, from coordinate 9,897 downwards.
GTTTTTAAATCCGAAATAAGGCACATAAGATCCCGTATAATGAACTGTATCAAGGGAATCCATTATTTTTACTGCTTCATAAAATTCCTTTCTGGTGGGAGTTCTGGGCTCCCATGTTTCCAAATCAATCGTATCTTTGCCAGGAAAAGGCAAAAAGCAAGAAGTATTTCCTCCGAAGGTTACTTCTTGCTCGGAGCGGCCTTTTATATGAAAGCTGCTTGGGCATTTTTTCAAGGATTCTTCTACCAAATCCGGCGGAAATTTTACAAGCTTTTTTTCCATATCGACTTCACAATCATTTTCTTTAAAAAGTTTTAAAGCCTTCTTATTTTCAAATCTAACTCCTGTATTTTGAAGAACTTCAAGAGTTCCTTTATGAATTAACTCTATCTGTTCATCTGTCAATATCTCAAGGGGGTGCAAATTACGTATGATTCTTTTTTTATTTGTCATAAAACTTCACTCCTTAGTAAGCAATCTTTTACATAAACCCGGTGCTCTTGGAGCAGTAGCCTCATAACCGTCCGCACCGATTTCATCAGCAAATTCCTGATTTGTTGCCGCTCCTCCTATTATTACTTTCACTTTATTTTTGATTCCTTTTTCTTTCAAGATCTCAATAATTTTTCTTTGCTCTGCAACAGTGGTGGTTAAAAGAGCAGACAGTGCAAGAATTTCGGCTTTATATTTTTGTATCGACTCTATGAATTTTTCGGCGGCTACATCAACGCCTAAGTCAATTACTCTGAAATTTTCAGCCACAAGAAATGCCTTTACCATGGTTTTCCCTATATCATGAATGTCGCCTTTAACCGTTCCCAGCACCACGGTGCCGATTTTGTCCACCTTCTTTCCGGATTTTTCAAGGTTTGTTTCCACAATAGCAATAGCCTCCGACATTGCACTGGCGGCACCGACTAAGTCCGGAAGAAAAAGTTCGCCTCTTTCGAATCCGTTACCGATTTCTCTGATGGTTTCTGTCATTGCATTTAAGATTTCTCCGGGGTCTATACATTCTTCGATTGCTTTTACTGCCATTTGTGATGCAGTTTTTCTATCATAGATTAAAATAGCCTTTTTTAGTTTGTCGATAACTTCGGACATGTCAATCCCCCCAATCTTGGAAAATAATATCTTTGGTATTCTTTTGTATCAAATCTTCCTGATGACCATAAGTGAAATATTTTATTGATAATTAAATAAAAAAAGAACCCACATCAACCTTAAAAGGTTTATGTTGGATTCTTTGTCTCTGCCAACTTATATCTTATTTTATTATTTTATATTATATTTCTGAATATATCAATCATGCGATCATTTCAGTAATTGTTCGGCGTCATGATGGATGCAATCAAAGTATTACCTTGATATATCGGGTGGTTTGAAAATGGTTTGTGCGTCAATTAAAATTTTTTTGTAATATTGTTTTCAAGTAAAATATACTTATTTTAATTATTATTGATTTTTTGCAACTAAACAAGTTAAATAACGATAAATGTTTGTAAAAATTGTGTATTCGTAAAATGATGACATAATTAAAGATTTTTATTGATAAACTTATTAAAACATGAAATACATATAACCTCTATGTTCAATTTTATAAATTTTCTTACATTGCTATCCGTTTTTACCTTATTGGTTTTAATGATCAATAATGGTGTTGGCAACAAAAAAACCAAATATTTTCTTGCGCTCCTTATAGATAATTTTTTATTCATATTATTTTTTACGATCGAAAACCAAACTTATAACATCGATGCAGCTATTATCTTTGCTAAATTGACTTTTATTGCGGTATCGCTTTTTCCGCCTTTGCTTATTTTGTTGATATTTCAAGCCGTCGATCAAAAACAAAACAAATTCATAAATTCAAGGTTTTCATATATATTATTTTTACCTTCATTGTTTTTTATAATAATGGTTTTGATAAAAAAATATACTTTAGACATACGTCCAATTGAAAACGGTTATTATATAAAAATCATAATATTTAGTGCTTATTTTCTATTGTACAATTTCATTTATGAAATTGCGTCAATTGTTCTTTTAATCATCGCTAAAATAAGGAACAAAGCAAATGATTTAAAGAAAAAAGAACTTGATTTTTTAATAATCGGTTTTAGCATTCCTGTTGTTTTCATGATCTGTAAGGCTATTTTACAATGGCTGGGATTAAAGAATAATTATCCGTTTGAAATATGGTTCTCTTTCTTTTCCAGTTGGTTTTTATATTATGGTATATCAAGATATGGCATTATCGTCGGAAATATTTTCAATAAAAAAGTATTTAATTTAAATTCGATGCTTATAATTGGAGTCAATCTGTCCGGTGAGGTTTTTGAAGTAAATAAAAGTTTTCTGGAATTTTTTGGAATGGAAAGAAAAGAAGTATACGGAAAAAGTGTTTATGGTTTGCATAAAAGAAATAATATTTACTTTAATGGATTTGACAAAATATTGCGTTATATTAATTCTTTCAGTAAAAATGAAAAAATCATCAAGAGGAAAACGAATCCGGTTTTCGAAGTCGAAGACATAAACGAGAAAAATGTGAAATATTTCGAGATTAGCGTTGATCCGATTTTCATAAATAATTTACTATTTGGGCATATTTTTATATTAAATGATGTAACGGGGAGAAAGACTGCCGAAAATTTACTTGTAAGAAAGCAAAGGCTATTGGAAGCCATAGTAAAAAGTATAGATGAACTGCTTTCAAATTCCGATCTCGATAGCTCGATAGTAAAAGCGTTTGAGCACATCGGATCGGAAATAAAAGTTGACAGAGTATATATTTTCGAAAATCATGCGGATCCTTTGACGGGAAAAGTTTTGACTTCGAGAAAATTCGAATGGATAAACTCCACAACAAATGCTCAGATAAGTAATCCGGAATTGGTAAATATCGATTTCGAAGTTCAACTCCCGGAAGTATTTGCGGAACTTTCAAACAACAGAGATTTTTCGGGATTGGTAAAAGATTTTCCCGAAAATTTAAAACAATATTTCAATAAACAAAATATTGTTTCCGTATTACTGGTGCCTATTTTTACCGAAGACAAGTTCTGGGGTTATATAGGATTGGATGAATGCCAGGAAGAAACAAGAATCTGGGCCAGTGATGAGATCCTTATCATGAAAGCTGCCGCAAAGGTCATTATGGATGCTATAACCCACATGAGGATGTCTGAAACCATAAGGCAACTTGCTTATTATGATATTATAACAGGGCTTCCCAACAGGGCATTGCTTTATGACAGACTGAAACTGTCGATCGAGGTTTCAAAAAGAAATAAGAAGTTAATTGCCATAGCATTAATGGATTTCGATAAGTTTAAAGAAATCAACGACACATATGGACATCATGTGGGTGATGATTTTTTAAAAGCTTTTTCAGATAGAATATCCGGAATAATAAGAAAATCAGACACTGTGTCAAGGTTTGGCGGAGATGAGTTTATATTTATTCTGACAAATTTAAGCTTAAAACAAGATGTCGTAAAAATCGTTGATAAAATATTAAAATATTCTCAAAAACCATTTGTTGTTCAAGGACATCACTTGAAAATCCAGGGTAGTATTGGAATAGCGGTGTATCCGATAGACGGAACCAAGGTAACGGATTTAATAAAAAACGCCGATATTGCGATGTATAACGCAAAGAAATTGGGAGGAAACGGTTATCAATTTTATTCAGATATTTTCTGGACATAGGCAGAACTTTTTTAAAAAGCATGCAAAATCATTATCGGAAATGATATTTAAAATAAAAATGAAATATTAATACATGACAAAAAACAACGTATGAAGAGGAAAAATCATGAAAAATAAAAAATTGTTTTTTGTCTTAATTTCAATGTTTGTTTGTTTATTATTTATTGCGGGTGTTGGCAGTACAGGATGTCTTTATAAAATAGGTAAAAATATCGGAGAATATTTTAAGCATGAAGTCGCAAAAAATTCGAATACTGTTTCAGATGATGATAATTTAACTGGCAAAACACCGGAAACCACCGTAATTACCGATCAAACGGATATCGCAAGCAATGATCATGTAATAACGGAAAGCGATTCCATAAGTGAATGCGTACCGGCAACGGATATGACTTCGACGACTTATGAAGAAAACAACAAACAGGTTAACAACAGTCCAAAAAATGAGATACAGGTAAGCTTTGATATGGATTATATGTTCAGTGTTACGGGAGAGGTCTCGGGCATCGACTTTATCATTGTTATTCCGAAAGAATATAAGGATAGGCAAATGATAGCTAATACGCAATATTCGACAAAACCTAAAAAAATATTCGACGATGGATCCAATACTTATGCCGAATTTGAAATCGATAACCCTGCATCAAATTTTGAAATAAATATCATGGATGAAATCGTTTTAACTAGGTATGATTTATGTACTGCTATGGGCTCAGACAATAAAAATTTTGATATAGAGAATCTTGATATTTATAATAATGCCGAAAGGTACATAGAAAGCGACGATGAGGATATTAAAAAAGTCAGCCAGACATTCCAAGAAAAAGATAAGCATTTGCTTATACGGGAAATATATAACTATGTTATGGATAATATGGAATGGTCGGGTTATGTTCCCGAAGATGTAGGTGCAAAAGCAGCATTAATTGAAAAACGGGGAGACTGCACAAGTTATTCGGACTTGCTCATAGCGCTTTTAAGATCCAAGGGAATACCTGCCAGGATTGCAGAAGGGTATACAATCGACGCCACAGATGATTTAAGTATGGGCCATAACTGGGTTGAAGTATATTTTGATGATATAGGGTGGGTGCCTCTTGATCCCACATATGATGACAACAATGGATCCACTTCTCTTTTCGATAATTTAAATAATATTTATGTATATTTATCTTTAAAAAGAAATGACTTGATACTCGATGGCTTTCACTATTTCGTATATAATTGGTACGGCACAGGCAAAGTTGAAGTATCAAAAAATATTTCCGTAAATTAGCTTTTTATTTTATTCATAAATTTATGTATTTAAAATGTTGCCATATATTGTTTTTTAATGTTATTTTTGGTATAAGTTTAAATCATTCGACAATTAAGGAGAGATGGCTGAGCGGTTGAAAGCGCACGATTGGAAATCGTGTAGGTGGTGGTAAACTGCCTCGAGGGTTCGAACCCCTCTCTCTCCGCCATAAACCGTAAAGTTAAAGACATAACTTGATTAAGTGTTTCAATATGCCTGTGGTATATTGAAACCAAGGGGTTCGAATGGACGGAGTGAAACGAAGCCGATAAGCGTAGTGAAGAGGCAAGCGTAATGAGTCCGCGGCTCTGCAGCGAGCTTGAAAAGCGAGACGAAAGACCGAACCCCTCTCTCTCCGCCATAAACCGTAAAGTCAAAGACATGACTTGATTAAGTGTTTCAATATGCCTGTGGCATGTTGAAACCAAGGGGTTATCCGCCATAAACCGTAAAGTCACCTAAATCACGAATTTTTTGTCTGCGGCATTTCTGATGTCAAGTCCGTAGATTAATTCGACTATCTTAAAAATATTGGATGCACTCATATCAAATATTCCATGACCCAGCATCAGAATAGTAGGAAATGCGAGTTCTTTTAATTTTTTTTCGATTTCAGGAAAATCTCTTTTATGTTCCGGAGATATTTCGTAATTCATGTTCATTATTGCTTTTAGAACAATCAAAATATTATCTATAACTTTACTGTCTATTTCGTCATCATAATGAGGTTCAACTTTCAGGCAATTGCTGTTGCCATATTTTGAATCTATAAAAAGGTCGCTTCCAAACAATATTTTTTCGTTTCCGAAGTTGAGTATACCATATAAAGTACCCTGTGTCTGACCGGGGAGTTCCACCCATTTTATGGGAATATCGGTTATAAATTCTTTGTAGTTTTTAAGAATCTCTCTTTTTATCGGAAGCTCATTTTTTGCGTCCTCAATGGCTCTTTGCGGGGTTTCCCTTGTATGACCATAAGTAAGTCTTCCGTCATCGAAAACTTTGATAGTCTTGACAGATCCGCTGAGAACATCTATGCATCTTTCGGACGCAAAAAGGCTGTTTTCGATGTAAGGTTTGTAACCAATGAAATGATCCAGATGAAAATGGGTAATCACGGTTTTAAAATTCTTTGATCCACTCAGAATCATATCTTTTATTTGATGACCCCTGTTGCCTCTGATACCAGGATCTATTACGATTGTTTCTTCTCTTGAGCTAATGAAATAAGTCGTATTTTGATATGAGTCAAGATTATTTTGGCTGTCCATATCTTTTATACCTATAATGTTTATTGATTTGCTTCCGCCGGAATATTTCTTAAAAAAAACTTTGAAATTATCTTCTTTTAACTTGTCAGCTATTTCTTTAAAATTCATACTTGTTCGCCCCTGCCTAATATAACTTTATAAATACTTTATCCAAGCATTGTCGGTCTTGAATATTTTCTTATTTTACTACCGTTCAACTTATTAAATAAGAATAATCTGTAACTAATTTTAAAATATTTAAAATATTTTTAAATAAAAGATGTGAATATTGGAAATATCAAAATATAGAAATATTTGATTAAGAATTATTCCATAAGCTATAATGTTTAAATCAGCAAGACCGTTTTTTATCAACGGATATTTGCATGAAAAGAAGATAAGTGTCGGATGGGTTTGCTCTAAGAAAACATTTATAAAGTTAAAAGGGATTATAAAAGTTTATGAATAATATTATTCGGGAAATAAGAAACGAATTAGAAAGTCAAGCTGATGATAAAACCAAAAACAATTCCCAGAGATTTTTTAAAGAAAAAGTAAAATGTTATGGTGTCAAAACTTCAATAGTTTCAAAAATCTCCAAGCAATATTTTATCATAGTAAAAAAACTGGATAAAGGAAAGGTATTCAAGCTTTGTGAGGAATTGTTTGCATCCGGCTATTGCGAAGAGTCTTGGATTGCTGCCAACTGGTCGCACCGGTACGGAAATTTTACGGAAAAAGATTTCAAGATTTATGAATATTGGATAAATAACTATATAGATAATTGGGCTGAATGTGATACGTTGTGCAATCACACAGTTGGTGAATTCATAGAAAAATATCCGCAATATGTGAACGGATTGAAAGAATGGGCTAAATCGAAAAACAGATGGCTCAAGAGAGCTTCTGCGGTATCTCTCATTATTCCGGCCAGAAAAGGAAAGTTTTTGCAGGATATACTGGATATATCAGATATTTTGTTGTGTGATCGGGATGATATGGTACAAAAAGGATATGGCTGGATGCTGAAAGAAGCAAGCCGCAAGAACCAGAAAGAAATCTTTGAATATGTAATGAAAAATAAAGATGATATGCCACGAACGGCACTTCGCTATGCAATCGAGAAAATGCCCGAGGATTTAAAAAGAAAAGCAATGGAAAAACAGCTATAAAAATTTTTGATTGCCAAAAATTTTTTAAAGATAAATAAACCTATGTTTGATAAAATTTTTAAAGCCGATGCTGTTTATTTTAGTAATATATTTTTTACAAAATTGATATAAGAATCATTATTTCTTTAATTTTTATATTTTAAGGAGGACTGTTGGAACATATAGCGATAGTGACGGACAGCACGGCAGATATCCCCAAAACATTGTGCGATAAGTACAAAATAACGGTAGTTCCGTTGACGGTAGTTTTTGGTAACGAGTCTTATAAAGCAGATGGGGTAGATCTGCCGATAAAGGATTTTTATGAGAAATTAAAAACTGCAAAAAATTTACCGAAAACAATACAACCATCACCGGGTGATTTTATTCTTGTTTATCAAAAGCTGTTTAAAAAATATGATGAAATTATATCAATCCATATTTCCAAGAAAATGTCCGGCACGGTGGACAGCGCGCTTATAGCCAAAAAAGAGTTTCCCGACAAAAAAATAGAAGTGGTAGATTCTCAGCTTGTTCATATGCCGTTAGGATTTCTTGCCATAGAAGCATCAATAATGGCAAAAGATGGAAGTTCTATGGAGCAGATAGTCGATAATATTAATTTTTTAAAAATAAACATGAAGTCTTTATTTGTTCCAAAAACTCTTGCATATCTCCAGAAAGGCGGAAGAATAGGAAGGGCAAAATCGCTTATTGCTTCGTTGCTTGAAATAAAACCTATTTTAACTTTAAATTATGGGGAAGTTTCACCGTATAAAAATACGAGAAGATGGAAACAAGCAAAAGATGAAATTATAAACTGCATGAAAGACATGTTACCCTCTTATGAAAATCTGATTGTTTCTGTGGGTGACATGGATTTGAAAGAAGACGGCGAAGATATGGCCGAAAGGATCAAAAAAGAGTTCAACCCTCTGGAGTTAGTAAGAGTCGATTTTGGATTGATTGTCGGCTCGCATCTTGGTCCTGCGATAGGCATTACTTTTTATGACAGAAAATGCCGGTAAATTATGAAAAATCGTAATATTCATTCATGAAATTTTCTTAAAAGTAAGTTTATATGTAAAAATTTTAAAATAATCTACATAATACGATTAAAAAAGCCCTTTTTAATCGTATGGGCTTAAAGTAAAAAAATTACCGGGTATTATTTTTTGTTTTTATATCTGTTTATGATTTCTTTCGTAAGCTCATCATAAGCTTTTGCGCCTTTTGCATTTGGTTCAAAGTCTAAAATAGGTTTGCCATACGAAGCAGATTCGTCGAGGCGAACATTTTTTGGAATTATCGTATCGTAAAGTTTATCTTTAAAATGATTTCTTGCGTCCGAAACTATGCCATCGGCAAGCTTGCTTCTTGAATACAACGTTATGAACATACCTTCCACTTCAAGTTTAGTGTTGAGACTTCTTTTAACAAGATCTATGGTATTCAAAAGCTGTACAACACCTTCGAGTGCAAAATAACCGCATTGGATAGGTATTATTATATCTTTTGCGGTGGTAAAAGCATTTATCGTAAGAAGTCCAAGGGACGGAGGACAGTCAATAAATATGAAATCATAGCTTTCTTCAAGTTGTTGAAGTGCATCTTTTAATCTATATTCTCTTTTAAATACGGTTACAAGTTCTATTTCCGCTCCCGATAATTGCTTGGTAGAAGGTATGAGACTTAAGTTTTTATAAGGAGTCGTTACAATGGCTTTGTTAGGATCCTCATGGTACATGATCAAGCTATAAACAGAAATCGTTACATCATTTTGAGAAATTCCCAAACCACTTGTCGCATTGCTTTGCGGATCCATATCAATGAGAAGTGTTTTATAACCATAATGGCTAATATAAGCAGCTACATTTATTGCGGTGGTTGTTTTACCGACTCCTCCTTTCTGATTTGCTATCGCTATGATTTTGCCTAAAAAGCTGTCACCTTTCTTTTTAAAAAAATCATGACTTGAATTTACGCTTGGGTTCATTTTTAAAATGCCTATGAATCGATAGTATTGAAAGTTATAAATTATTTTAACATCGGTAATAGAATTAAACTACTTTTAATTTTTTTTAGGTTCATTTAGTTTTAAAAATCATTTTAAATTTTCGGGATTTAAAGACAATAATTCATCGACGACAAAAATCCCATCTTTTCTTATTAAAACATCATTCATGTAAATTTCTCCGCCGCCATATTCGGGTGTTTGAATATAAACAAGATCCCAGTGTATGGAAGACTTATTGCCATTTGATGCCTCATCGTAACAGCTTCCCGGAGTGATGTGTATGCTTCCCGAAATTTTTTCATCGAATAATCCATCTTTCATCGGTTTTGTGATAAAAGGATTTACGCCGAATGAAAATTCTCCGACATATCTCGATCCTTCATCTGTGTCCAGTATCTCATTGAGGCGCTTTGTGTTATTCGATGTTGCTTTTATTATTTTTCCATCTTTAAATTCAAAAAAAATATT
>JAQUMQ010000005.1 GCA_028718045.1 Actinomycetota bacterium | reverse complement strand
AATTATTGCAAAGATTAGCCTCGTTAGTTTGGCAGCATAGCTGAAAGAAAAATACCTAACAATTCCCCAAGTCTCCTTTAATAAGAGGCTTTTAGGGGATTTTTTATTGTAAATTATTATCATAAATATGAATATTAAGCGGTAAATTTTAATTACAGAAGCAAGATATCAGATGACATAGGTAGTGCCCTGGGAATTGATTTTACACGAAAGAAGCTTCGCAGATCATAGATTAAAAATATTTTTAATATTATATGAAGAATTCGATTTTTTCTAAAGGATTTGCAGAAATTTTTTGACTATGTATGGGTCGAATTGTTTTCCTGCGCCATTTTTTAACTCCTCGACGGCAGCGGCATGGCTTACTTTTTGTTTATATGCTCTTCCGTTTGCTATTAAATCATATGTGCTTACGACGGATATGATCCTCGAAGTAATCGGTATATCTTCTTTTTGTAAACCCTGAGGATATCCCGAACCATCCCAGCATTCGTGGTGTGCAAGTATCGCATCTGCGATATGCGCAAGATTTGAGGACGAGCGGATTATGTTATATCCTATTTGAGGATGCCTTTTGATTATTTTCCAGTCCGATTCCGATAAATTGTCTTTTTTTAATAAAATTTCGTCAGGTATGACAATTTTACCTATGTTATGCAAAAAAGACAGAAGATGCAGTTCGTTTAATTGATTTTCCGAAAGGTTTAAACTTCTCCCAAGACGCATGGCAAGAATTCCTGTTTTATTTATGTGATTTTTTGTTTCGATCCCTTTTTCGGAAAGAGCTTTTGAAAGTGAGGTTATGATGGCATTCGATACATTTTTGCTTTCGGTTAATTTGCTTTGGTACATCTGCTCTTCAGCCTCGATTATTACCGTATTTATATCTTTTTCCTCCGTAGTTTTGGTTGAACTGCCTATCGATATGCTGACAGGTATATTTTTATCGATTGCTGCTTTCTGACATTCCACGATTATACGGTTTTTAATTTCGATAGTTTTTTGCTGGGTTGTCAGCGGTAAAAGCATGGCAAATTCATCCCCGCCCCATCTTGCGATTATGTCTTCTTTTCTGAAACACTTTTTAAAAATCCTGGCGCAGGTGCGTAAAAGAGCATCTCCTTTGCTGTGGCCGAATGCATCGTTTACGAGCTTAAGACAATTGATGTCGGCGATGATGATGCTTAGCGGAAGTTGTCTTACCGTATCGACTCTTTTTAGTTCTTCTTCGAAATACGCTCTGTTATATAATTCCGTCAATTTATCGTGAAAAGACAGAAATTTTAATTTTTCTTCGAATTTTTTACGCTGTGTTATGTCTCTTACTATTCCTGCATAAAATGCGGGTTCGTTATTTTTATATATCACTTTTGAGCTTATTTCGACATCTATTACCGAACCATCTTTTTTCTTTAGTTTTGTTTCGAACAGCCTGTTTCTGTTATTTTGCCTTGGCCTGTCTTCCTTGTGAGCATAAAGCTGCGTAGGTATGTCTATCTTGATAAGCTCTTCTTTGTTGTCGTATCCCAGTATCTTGACAAGTGCGGGATTTGCATCAATATATTTACCCTCTATCGTCGACTGATATATTCCGTCAATGGAGCTTTCAAATAAGTCTTTGTACTTTTCTTCGCATATTTTTATTTCTTCGTATGCTTGTTTTAATTTGGTTGAGTCTTCATATAATACTACTATTTCTTCTGAAGGAAGTTTGAAAATATAATTTTCTCTGCTGCTTGATATTTTGTTATCCCTGCATAAGGATATGGGAAGATTTTCCGCTTCTCCTGTTTCGTAAACTTTTTTAAATATATCAAGTAAGCCGATGGTTGTTATTTGGGGAAAAACTTCTTTGACGCTTTTACCTAACAAGTCCTTTTTTTTAACTTTTTCAATTTTTTCCGCTGCTTTGTTAATATCTTTAAAAACAAAATCTTTTCCCTTGTCTATAACCTCGAATATTGCGATTGCGGTATTGATGTTATTAAAAACCTCTGTAAACAGGGCTTCTTTGGCTAAAAGTTCCGCGTATCTCTTTTCTAAATTTGAAAATAGTTCGCCAGATTTTTTCATTGTCTTATTAATATCAATCGGTGTTTTAGTAGTTGCAACAAGTGTTATAAAATTATAACAGAATAATAAAATTAATAAAATAGACGACAGAAGAAGAATATATAATTTAAATAAATTTATTTTTTGTCGATTTTATATTAAAGTATTTTTCGTTGTTTGGAATTTTTAGGACTATTATAAAATAATTATAAATAAAGGGAAACAATGCTTTGAAGATCAATAAGTTTGCCAAAACGATATCTTACATATTCGACGGGTCGTATATTTCGATCCCTGCTTATTTATTTATTAACATATTCATGCTTGAAAAGGTCGGGGAGATTGCATTGTGGACCTTTTTTTGCATATTATTTGGGAGCATAATACCGTTTATGTTTATAGTGTTTCTTTATAAGAAAAAAATTATAAACGACCTGCATGTTCCCAGAAGAGAAGACAGACTTAGACCTCTTATCGTAAGCAATATGAGTTATCTGCTTGGATTTTTTGTCTTTTATATTTTAAAAGCACCTTTTTATTTGAGAGCGATTTTTTTTACATCTTTTATAACGACTTTTATATTGACAATTATTACATATTTCTGGAAAATAAGCTTTCATACAAGTTGGATTACTTTTACCGTTATTACTTATTACGTGCTTTTTGGAAAATGGACTTTATTCTTGATGGCGTTCGTTCCTTTGGTTGCATGGGCAAGGGTAAAAATAAAAAGGCATACCATTGCGCAGGTAATAGCGGGATCTTTTCTTACCCTGATAACATCTTTATTCGGATATAGTTTTTTCGGACTGTTTGATGCCGGTTTGACGTTATAAAACGGCTTATTTTAAAAAGCTATAGCCTTTGATGCATTATATGTATAATCTGCCGTATTCTTTGTTTGATATACTAAAAACATATATCAGATATATAAGCATGATATAAAATAAATGCAATATGTATTATGATATGTTATGTGGATTTAAAAACAATTAACGATTGGCAGGCAGCATTATTTTGCCAAGCTGGAAATAAGGGCAGAGCGAATCCTAAATACGGCATAAAGTTCGATGGTTGTTATGGCAAGTGCGATAACAACGGGAACGATGATGTGCCTGCTTAATAATCTTTGAGTTTTTTGCGCAAAAAAAGGGACCAAGAGGATTAGCGTAAGATTTGCAAATAAAAAAGTAAATACGATGGCAATGCCGTTTAAAAAATAAAAAAATTTTCCGAGTGGGGGAAGTTGAAGCAGGAGAATAACCATAAAAAACACCGCAACAACGATAAAATAAATAAAATATTTAAAATTATCAAATATCTTTTTACTTTGCGGGGAACTGTAGTACTGATAACTAAAAACAGGATAAAGCATTATTGCAATTCCTGCCCCGAATAAGTAACCCGTAATCAATCTTACGGCATTATTCGTAGAATAAATCATAAAATACGACAAGCCTCCGTCTATAACTGCCGAAAGAATAAAAGTCGCTGCTCCGGCTATTATGTAAATGGGAGGAAGGTCGGATTCTTTTTTTCTGAATGCCAAAAGCAAAAAGATTATCGAAACAAAAAAACCAATGTATATACCGGTGCATCTCGAACATACCGGCATGTATATTTTTCCGAAAAGCAAAGTCCTTTGCGGTATTTGATGGCAGACGGAAAATCCTATATCGTTTATAAGTTGTGATATTTTTAAAATCATCTCAAGTTTTGGTTATAATTTAAGATTAAGAATATTATAAAATAAGACAGAATTATAGTTTTTTGTTTTTTATATTGATAAAATGATTAAAATTTATTTAATAATTTAAAATTTACCTGGAGAAACAATGATCGCAGATTTTCATACACACACATTTTTGTCCGATGGCGAAAACAGCCCTATCGAACTTATAAGAATAGCTTGCGCAAACGGATACTCGGTTATAGGAATAACCGATCATGTAAGTTATTCCAATATAGATTATGTTATAGAAGCGGCAACAAAAGACTGCGCCCTCGCTAAAAGGTATTGGGGCATAACGGCAATTCCTGGTGTCGAACTTACCAACATCCCTTCGGAAAGCATCGGAGAAATAGCAAAATATGCAAAGGAAAATGGCGCAAAACTGGTTGTGGTTCATGGGGAAAGTATTTCTGAAAATGTTGAAACGGGAACCAATCATAATGCAGTAAATTCGGATTATGTCGATATTCTTGCTCATCCGGGTTTGATAACCGTTGACGAAGCGAAAGAGGCAGCCAAAAGGGGTATTTATCTTGAAATTACATGCAAGGGCGGGCATTGTCTCACTAATGGGCATGTGGTTAAGACCGGCAGAAAAGCCGGCGCAAAATTTCTGATAAACAGCGATTCGCATGTTCACAAAAATCTTTATTCAGGAGACATGCAAACAAAAGTAGCAAAAGGGGCTGGGCTTGAGGAAAGCGAAATCAAGGAAGTATTTGAAGTCAACGTGAAAGAATTTTTAAAAAAATTGGGGTATTGATAGGAAGGTTTTGATGAAGAAAATACTTTATATCGATTGTTTCAGCGGAATAAGCGGAGATATGATGGTCGGTGCATTGATTGACCTTGGGCTTGATTTTGATTTCCTGAAAGAGGAACTCGGAAAAATAAATATCGGAGGATACGAAGTTAAATCCGAAAAGACGAAAAAATCAGGCATAAGCGCATCAAAATTCATAGTCGAAACCACACACGATCATCATCACAGAACATATTCGGATATTTTAAATTTGATAAACAGCAGCTCGATTAAAAAAAAAGCAAAAGAAATATCTATTTCGATATTTGATATAATCGCAACGGCTGAAGCCAAAGTTCATCAGGTCGAGAAAGAGAAAATCCATTTTCATGAAGTCGGAGCCGTTGACTCTATAGTTGACATAGCCGGTACCGCGATAGGGATTACCCAGCTTGAAATACGAGAAGTTTTTTGTGCAAATATTCCGCTTGGCAAAGGATTCGTTCAAACCATGCATGGTTTATTGCCTGTGCCTGCCCCTGCGACACTTGAAATTCTCAGGGACGTTCCCGTATATGATGGTAATTTTGATTTTGAAGTCACGACTCCCACGGGAGCGGCAATAGCCAAAAGCCTTACAAAAAGCTTTGGGGGAATTCCCTTGATTAAGGTGAAAGGCACGGGTTTCGGATGCGGTACGATCGAAAAAGAAGGCCCGCCTAATTTGCTAAGGCTGGTTTTGGGAGAGAAGTCTGAGCCGCAAGGAGAATCTACCGATGATTTTAAATTTGCAAATGAAAATCTGACTTTATTGTCAACAAACATCGATGATGCTTCACCCGAGATCCTCGGGTATCTGATGGAAAAGCTGTTTGAAGAAAAAGTACTCGATGCCTGGACGGAACCGATATTCATGAAAAAGAACAGACAGGCAGTGAAAGTAAGCGTGCTTTGCATTAAAAGCGATGTCGAAAAAATCTTAAATATTTTATTTACGGAAACTTCAACTTTGGGAATAAGAAGAAGTGAAATAAAAAGATATTTATTGCAACGGAAATTTCATACGGTAAAACTGCCTTACGGTGAAGCAAAGATCAAAGTCGGCTATAAAGAGGGGAAAGCACTGACCACTTCTCCCGAATACGAATCTTGCAGGGCTTTAGCTAAAAAAACAGGCAAACCGATAAAGGAAGTTTATCGCGATATGCTTTGTTTTTTTTCGATTAAATAGTATCTTAACACTTCCTGTATTATCGCAACGGTGGGTACCGCAAGCAAGAGGCCAAACCATCCGAAAACAGCCCCGCCGGCAATCAACGAAAAAATTATGACTCCCGGATGGAGACCGACCTGATATTTCATTATGTTTGGAGAAATAATATAGTTATCTATCTGCTGTACTGCAACAAACAAGATAATGACAAGCAACGCTCTTAAGGGTGAAATGAAAAGTGCCGTAAGCGCGGCCGGAATTGCTCCGATGATAGGCCCGAGGAATGGGATAAGATTAAATATGCCTGCCGTAAATCCGAGAAGAACAGCAAAATCCACCTTCAATATCAGTAATACGATGGTACATAATATTCCGACTATTAAAGAAATTATGAGCTGGCCTCTTACATATTTTCCGAAAACATTGTTGATCTTATTTAAAATCGTAACCG
Source organism: Actinomycetota bacterium (assembly GCA_028718045.1). GTDB lineage: Bacteria > Actinomycetota > Humimicrobiia > Humimicrobiales > Humimicrobiaceae > JAMDDL01. The sequence goes on along the minus strand of JAQUMQ010000005.1, from coordinate 13,963 downwards.
CTTGGTTTTTATATCTTCTTGGCGTTATTTTTAAAAATGTGTTAACTATGATATCGGTATCCTTTAATATATAAAAACCGAGGATAGGGCCGATAATGAAATTAATGATTATGTTAAAAACAGTTTTTGTTACGGTGGTTGCACTCTGGAAAATATTGATATTATTTAAATTAAGAGTATTTAAAATATATTTTGTAATTTCCTGAGAATCCGCAGGAATTGACTCGGTTCCGATTATATTCCCGAGGTTCTTCATCAGTATGCTGTTCTTCAAATAATCATTTAAAAATTTTGTTATGCCTTCAAGATAAAGCGGTATTTTACCTACAAAAGTTTTAAACTGCTCGATGACAAGCGGTATTATAAAAAACATTAAAACAAAGATTATGGCAATGAAAACGAAATATGTTATCGAAACGGCAAATATTTTTCTCATTTTTTTCTTAAGCAATTTTACGAGGGGTATAAGCATATATGCGATTATAACGCCTATAAGCAGAGGGATTATTGCGGTTTTCATTAAATAAATTATATAAAAAAACAACGAAACTATTATCAGAAGGCCAATAATTGACCATGAAAATATGCCGATATTTCTCATCACAGAGATATTACCCAAATTTGAAGCGCTTATGTTTTTCTTGCCTTTTTTATGTCTGTACAATTTTATGGTTGGAATTTAAAATTTTTAAATAAATATTTACGGTATTTCGATATTTTAATTACCTCGATAAAATATTTTATTTAGAAGAATTATATAAATAAAAAAGTTTAATTACAATTTTAACAATCGATAAGCAAGTATGATTTGCCCTAATAATGCATATGAGTTATTATTTAATACCTAATTTAATAATATTTATTTGAAGTCAATTGTTAATTATGGTAAATTTTAAAAGCGGTATTTTATATTGTAATTGATTTTAAGGAAATATGCCTGAACAATCTATTGCTTCTTACATTTCAAATTTAGCTTCATTAGGAATAATGATTTTAATAGCCTTATTCTTGTTTCTTTTGATTTTTGTCATATCAAGAATTCTTACGAGAGCTGATGCCAGAAGCAATGGCAACCTTCATGAAGATCACGGGGACTTAAAAGACAAAAAAAATATGCATAATAAGTTGGCTATGCCGAATAAAACGGTAATATTAAACAAAGATCCAAATATTCTTACCAATTTAGCTGCAATAAGTTTCTTTTTTCTGATGTTTTTGATTTTCGTATTGCTGTCTTTGTTTTTTTTGGTTTTCAAGGAATTGGTAAAATTAAAACTCAGTTTGTTTTTCATAATTTTTGTTTTGATATTTATGATTTCGGCTTCAATTTACATCGTTAAATCGAAAATTTTTAAATAAAGAAGAAAGTATTGAGCAATTTTTTAATAAAAAGCAATTTAAACATGTATGTTGCAGGTTACGGATGCTGTAAACAAGAAATTTTGGCTTCGGTGGGACCTGTTTATGACATCAGCAGATTTGGAATTTCTTTTGTAAGCTATCCCGAAGATGCGGATGTTCTTGTGTTTCAGGGTTTTTATAACGGAAAAGGATTGCGGAAAGTCATCAATGTTTATAACCAAATGGTTCAGCCAAAGAAAGTTATCGCTTTGGGCAAGTGTGCCTTGGAAAGCTTAAGTTATGCTGAATCAGAAAAGAACGATATGTTGTATGAATTTAAAAAAAGAATAAAAGTTGATGTATACGTTCCGGGTTGTCCGCCAAGGCCCGAAGCTTTTATTTATTCTATTTTAAGGCTGATTGAAAAACCATGAGTTTTTAAGTTGAAAGAATTGTGGCAACCATAATAAAAAACCGGTTCAGATTTATTTTTGCATATAAAAATTATGAGTAAAGAGATAAAAGATAAAAAAGAAGAGATATTAGGCAGTTTTGCCGAAAACACAGAAAAAAATCTAAATTTTTACTTTGGAAATAAAATCGACATTATTTACAATTTTGGAAAAGATATATTTTTTGAATTAAATTACGAAGACTTGCCCGATGTTCTGGAAAGCCTTAAAAATAATCCGGATTTTAACTTCGATGTATTAAGTTCGATAAAATATAGGAAATCAAGCAATTTTTTGCTTATCGTATTGTTCTCATATGAAAAATCCATAACATTGAATATAAAAATAAGAAACAGTGTGTCGTATTTGAATTTCGATTTAAATGATGCGATAGGTTTACTGAAAAAAATTTTTAAGTTTTCGCCATATTATTCAAACAGAGATTATATCAAAGATATAAATAATGACTTGATTGTTTTCAGCCAGATTCCCGAAACTTTGGATACCTTTGATCTTTATGTTTCGTTAAATAAAGATCTGATAAAAAATGCTTATATTTGTGATGAAATCAGTCGTTATAATGCCGATATTGTTTTTAATTGCAAAGAGATAAACAAGATTATATCCATGGTGAATAATCTTGATTATAAAGCAGGAATCTATCCGGAATTATGTTTCTGTCTCGGCATAGAAAATCTTCTTCAGATAAAATTGCCGAAAAGAGCCGTTTATATAAGGATGCTGCTGTGCGAATTATTTAGATTGGCATGCCATCTTTCTTATATCATAAGCATGAGCATGATTTTAAAAAATATGACTATCTTTAATTATACGTTGATGGAAAGGGAGAAAGTATTAAATGTTATTGAAATAATTACAGGTTCGAGAATCATACCTAATTTTATAAGGATAGGTGGCGTAAGCAAGGATATCGAAGAGAGTACCCTTGACTTACTTTACAAACTTATTCCGCAACTTTATAAGAACCTAAGAAAGATAGAAGATTTATTTTCAAGCGATGTTGTCGTACTTGAAAGATTAAGAAACAAAGGAATTATAGATAACAAAAAAGCAAAAACGATAGGGCTTACAGGTCCTAATTTAAGAGCTTCCGGAATAAGATTTGATTTACGGAAAAGCGATAATTATTTGCTGTACAGGGATTTTGCTTTCACGGTTCCTCTGGGAAGATCCGGCGATAGTCTTGACAGGATATTTATCAGGTTTAAAGAGATGTATCAGTCTTTGAAAATAATAAGTGCGGTAATCGGAACGATGCCATTGGGTGCGGTAGGGAAAATGATTAATCCGGAGAATCTCGATCTTATTCCATCGAAGGTTATTTCTACCGTCGAATGTCCTCACGGGATTTTTAAAATGTTCATCGAGATAAGAGAAAACAAGGACATTCAGATCATTCCGATAGGGCCGACAAAAAATAACATGATTGCATGCGAGATGGCATTGATTGGTTTTAGTGCCGATGATTTACTGCCGGTTGTTTCGAGTTTTGGCATCGAAAGTCCCGAAATGTATTAATCATAATTTTAACAGGAATAACCGTATATGGTAATTTTGATAAAAAAAATTTTATATGTGATGCTGGTTTTAGGCATAAACCTATATATAGTTTCTTTTTTGAATACCAAGATCGTTTCAAGAATTGAGTTAAGAAGAGGCTATAAAGGATATAAAATAGGAGAACTTGTTTTTCCGTATTCAAATTCCTTAAAATATTTATCCAAGAGATTTTCTTTTTCGATTTGGGATATATTGATTTTTGTTTTCCTGATTCTTTTGTGGTCTGTCGTTCCTATTACGCTTAATCTTGTGATAATCAATCTGGATTATGGTATTTTAATTGCTTTGGTATTTTATATATTGATTTTAGTTTTTAAAATATTCTCCGTATCCTACACAAAATATAATTTTATCATGGGAGATTTTTTGAGAAAGATGACCCAGATGTTTTCCCTGATAATTCCTATGTTATTTTCCATAATATCAATCGTTATATTAAGCAAAAGTCTCGATTTTAATGTTATAGTAAATTCGCAGTATCAATGCTGGAATATTATTTATCAGCCTGTGGGATTTTTGGTGTTTTTTATTTCCATGCTTCTTCAGATAAAGCTTATGAACTTATCGGAACATAACCAATTTTTATATTTCGATAACGTAAGCAAGGAAGGAGAAGGAATATCAAAACTGATTGAAAGGTTGTCAGGCTATCTGATACTATTTTTTCTGATCGTTCTTACCAATATCTTGTATTTAGGGGGATGGCAAAAGTTTTATTCAATCAGAGGAGAAATAATGGTGGGCATTAAATTTTATTTAGTTTTTATATTTCTTGTATTATTCGAAAGATCGATTTCCAATATTCACGGAGTTAATAAATTGATAAACTCGATTTATAAATTATTGCTGCCATTATCGATTTTAAACCTTATAATTACTGTTGTTTTTTGTATATTAAGAAATGTTTATTTTATCATATAATTGCTTAAGTTTATTTTTTAAAATATGTTAAGAATAATTAAAAATTTTTTTATCAACTTCGGTAACTTATTCAGGAAACCAAGAACTGTTCTATATCCGAGAGAAAAAATAATCGTAAACGAAAGTAGCAGAGGGCAGCCAAGATTGAAACTTAATTTTGATACTCTTGAGATTATATGCAACGGATGCGGTGACTGTGGAAAAGCTTGCCCGCAAAATTGCATAAGTATTAGGAAAGAATACAAGGATGGCAGCTACTATCTCGATGAGTTTTGCTTGGATCTTGGTTTGTGCAGCTTTTGCGGCAACTGTGTTGAAGCATGTAAAATTCATGCTATCGAACAATCCTACAAGTATCAAATGGCAGAGTATGATATCGTAAACCTAAAGCTGGAAAAACTTGATTTGATAAAACAGGCAGAGCATGCGGTAAGGGATTTTTGGATAAAATAATACTATGATTGTAATAATGTTTGTGATATTGGCATGACAAATATATGAATATAACGATATGAATATAACAAATATAATTATCATAAAAAATTTTCAGTACTTCATCTTGGCGGCAATAATAGTATTTGCTTTGTTGTCGTTGATAATCAAAGGCATCGGGAAAAAGTTTGTTTTTTTATTTCTGTTCATTTTATTTGTCCAGGTTTTTGATTTGACTTTATATTTTGGGGAGCTCTTTTTTTTGCTTTTTATTCCGATGGCTTTATTTATGCTTATCCTTTTTTTATATAGCCTTCAATCCGAAGCCTATAGTTCGGAAATCGTTAATGACGAAAACATTGGCAGGGACGGCAATACGAAGACCGGAATAAGCAAGCGACAATCGTTAAGGGGGGAAGCAATAAATGTTTACTCACGTTTTGTAATGCCCGTGTTGTTTAGCGCAGGTTTAATATTTTTATTCGTAAAATTCAGCGGAGATTATACCGCAAAATTTAATGCCGAGAAGTCTATAATGTTGGCAGGCTTTATTAATATCGCAAACGATATTTTTTTCAATTACGGGATTCTTGTTTTTATCGTGATTTTACTTATATTTATCTTATTTTTGTGGGTTATTTCAATATTGTTGATTAGAAAGAAGCAGTGATTTGAATTTAGCATTCATATTTTATGTAAGCTTTGCATTGTGCATTATCGGCATATTCGGAGCTTTTTATTTTAAAAACATCACGGCCATGATGGTATCAGCCCAGTTTATTGCCTTATCTTCAGTAATAAATTTTCTTAGCTTTTCTCAGATATTGTATGAAAATTCGGTACCTATTTTATCTTTCGTAATAATATCTATGTTTTTGATACTTATTTTTCAGTTTGTGATTATTTTTTATTTGTATTCAAGCTTAAACTATATTAAAACCGCTAAAGTTGAATTTGAAAATAATTTGTTTTATTTTACCATGGAAGAATGGTTGGGAGAAAAATAAGGTGGATTTTTTAAAAAATGTCACAAATATAATAAATCCATTTGGAATTTTTATTTTTTTGGTGCTTGGAATTTTTATTTTGTTATTCTTTGGTATTTCGCAAAGAAAATGGATAAGAAATTTTATCTTTATTCTGGTATTGATATTTTTTATCGGAGCCTTTTTTATAAATATATACGGTTATAAGACCAATGGGGAATTTTCCAATGATTTGTTTAAGTCCGGAATTTTTGAAATAAACCTATCGGCTTTCATATTATATTTTGCCGTCGTTTGTTTTTTCATGATTTTTATATTCGAGAGGAAAAACGACAATTATATAAAAATAGTCATCGTATTTCTTTTTTCGGTGGTGTCTTTGTTGGTATTGGTCATTTCGAGAAGTTTTATGTCATTTTTCATTAGCTTTGCTTGTTTTTTGATTTCATTTTTTGCGCTGACCACCATTTTGAATGACAGCAGAATTTTTTCCGGCGGTAATGCCAAAGAAGAAAATAAAATGCTGTTTTTGCAATCGGAAATCGTAAAAAGAATAACAAGATTTTTCATATCATTCTTGGTATTCATGGAATAGATTTTTTTTGGTTTTTCGATTTTATACGGTGTAACCGATGTCAGAAATTTTTTGCAATTGCTTCAGAGTATCGAATCCGGCGGCATTAATATCATTTTCAGCCTGATGATTATTTCGATTGCATTCTTTATATATCTTGGGATATTTCCTTTTCAAGCTCCGTATATAAGTTATGCCTTTAAAACCGAAACAACGTCTCTTTATTTTTTATGGCTTTTTTATTTTCCGGCAGGCATTGCCGCATTGTTAAAATTCACACCCATAATATTGATTCTTAATAAAAATTTAAAAGCAGGTTCATATATTTTATATATTCTTTCGGCAGTTTTATTGGTAAGCTCCATAGGCTCCGGAATTGCGGGACTTAAGACAAAAAGTTTAAGAAAAGTATTTTGCTACATTTTTACATTGATATTATTGGGCTATTTTATCAACATGTTAATGCTCATAACCGGATTTATAAAAGAAGATAATTTAAGTTGGCATAACATTTTCAACTTCTCAATGATATCTTTTTGTTTTTTGCCTTTAACTTTCATATCTAATTTTATCGAAAATGCAAAAGCTAAAGATTCTATCGAAAACATAAAATCGCTTATTTTTAAAAATAAATTTATAGGAATTGCTTTTTTGATTTTAATTTTGTCGCTGATAGGTATTCCTGGATTTTTAGGGTGTTTGGAAAAAAAATATTACCTTGATTTTATTCTGGATGTTTTTAATCATCGCTTCAGCTCGGGGGTAAATAATATAGATATGATGCAGGGATGGCTGGTATCAGTAGTTATAATAATTTATACTATTGCTTTTACGGCAGTGAATATAAGGCTTGCCGTTGTCTTGTTCATGAAAGGAAATAAAGAAAACGTCGAGACAGACGGTAAAATCATTTTTTCTAAAATTTTTTGTGTTTTAATTGGAATATTCATATTACTTACCTTGTTTTTGGGAATCATGGGTTTGTTGGAAATATTAAATCCTGATGCTAACCTCCTTGGGTTTAGAGTAACGAATCCGGCTATTTTTATCAAAAATTTGAAATAATCAAATTTTACTGTTAAATCTTATATTATGAACAAATCATTTAGAGGCGTATTTCTCATTATAGTATTGTTGATACTGCTGATAACGTTTGTGGTAATATTAAGTACAGGTGATTTCACCTTCAAAAAAAAGTATTTGCCATCAACGGCTTTATCAAAGATGCTCCCAAGATTTAGGCTTATCGATCTTGATGAGTTGCCCGTAAGGACCGACAAAAACAATAATAGCAACAATGATTCAAAAGACATACTGATTGGTGCAAAAAAGCAGCTTGAAATTAAAGCAAAAAACATATTCGCAGAGGGATCAAACGAACCGAACTATTACAAAGGAGGAGATCCTCCGCCGGAATGGGCTTTAAATACCGATATAATTGCAAGAGCCTTTAAAGAGGCGGGATTTGATTTAAGAACTATCATAAATGAAGATATTGCAAATAATTTTGAAGAGTACCCTGTCAAAGCAATATGGAATCAAAACGTACCTGACATAGATATTGATTATAGAAGAATACAAAACATGGAAGTATTTTTTAAAAGAAACGCAGCTGGCCTTACTTCGATATTCGATGCGGCAGATGACGAAAATTTAAGTACCTGGCTGCCCGGAGATGTTGTTTTTTTTGATATGGACAAAGACGGATATTCCGATAATGTAGGAATCGTTTCCGATTCGACAACGAGGAATGGCAGCCCCAAGATAATATATAATTATATAGATCCAGGTTTTACGACGGAAGAAAATATACTGGGGAATAAAGTTATAACAGGACATTACAGATATCCTTAAATTGCCACATGTTTCTTTAAATTATAAAAAATAAACAGCGATGACTTATAAATCAAAACTTAATGTTTTTGTTTTTAAAAGTATTATCATATTTTTTCTTGTAATTTCGTTAACTCAAGGATTCTTTTTTTTAATACCGGCACCAGTCGAAGCGGCAACTTTACAAGAGCTTGCAAACAATATATCCAAATTAAGTACGGACGAGCAAAATTTGTTGGAAGAAGTCGTAGCCGCGGAAACTCAAATTGCACAAAAGGAAAGGGAAATACGAAATTACCAGGAAAAACTGGATAATTTTGAAGTTGAGCTTGAAGATTTATATGTAAAATCAACACAACTTGAAAAAAATATGAGTGCCATAAAAGCAAAAATACAGGAAAGTGCAGTAAAAGCTTATAAATATGGCAGCGATAATGCTGCAAAGCTTATTATAAGTGCCAGGAGTTTAAATGAAATCGCTACCGTACTTTATATTTACAGGCGTATGATCAGAGAAAATAATTCCCTTTTGGAGGAATTAAAAAACGAAAAGGAAATATATGAGATGACTTTCAGAAAATCCGAAGATACAAAAAAAAGGATATCCGAGCTGAAAGATCAAATTGTAAAAGAAAAGGATACGCTTACTGTATATTTGGAAGAAAAGAAAAATCTGCTTTCCCAAGTAAAAAGCGAGAAATCCAAATTTATGAATTTGCTTGCCGAAATCAAACAAAGAATAAACCAAATTCAACCGCCAGGATTGGTTTTGGTCGGTGAATGGGATATGGTTGCAACTGCATATTTCAGTGGCGGAGGAGGGATAAACGGCAATAGCATAACAGCAATAGGGCTCCGCACCAAAAAAGGTATTGTTGCTGTTGATCCTAAAATAATTCCGTTAGGCACAAAACTATATATACCAGGGTATGGAGAGGCTTTGGCAGCAGATACGGGAGGATGGATTAAAGGGAACAGGATAGATCTTGTTTTCGATAGTCTTGAAGAGTGTTATAGGTACGGAAGAAGAAAAATAAAGGTATATCTTGTACAAAAATAATTTTTATACAACTTTTAATAATTTGGACAGAGTTTCGAAATCACCGATGTATTTTTCCATGGTGATTTTTTTGTGGATTGTAACATCGTCCGGTTGATAAAATGGAACAAGTTTAAAAGAAGGATTTTTAAAAATTTTCATATGAAGGTCATCCATATTTTCGAATTTTTTGTTTATAGAGAAAAAATATTTCAAAATAAATTTTGTCGTGTCAAGCCCAAGCGAGATTAATAAATGCGGAGTTGAAATGGTGATTTCTTTTATAAGGTAAGGTACGCAATTTTCCTTGTGAATTTTTTTGGGGGCGAAATTGCTTATTTTTTCACCCTCACGGGTAGACACCTTCTTCTTTGGCGTGCACTTAACCAGATATGTCAGATAGATATCATTTTCAAGAGAAAGGGATGAATCTTCTATAATCTTTCTGATTAGCAAACCGGACTCGTCGTTTGTAAAAGGAATCCCGGTAATTTCGGCACCGTCTTTTCTGGGATAATCACTTACTATTATTATTCTTGCGTTTAAGGCACCGACACCAGGAACAGGGTTCTTTCTTAACTCGATTAAATCCCCGCACTTTTTACACTCAAGTACTTCTTTATTTAACTCATCGAAACTTTTTCTACAGCTATTTTGCATCTCATAAAAAGTATACAATACAAAAATAATAGAGTCCAACTTTTTTTGAACTTTGTTTTTTTGAAACTTTTTGTTTTTTGGTTTATTTCTGTTATTATTATCCAAGCTATAATAGCAATTAATAAGAAAAGGAGAAAAAATGGCAAAGTACCAGGATCTTGCCGATGCAATCCTTAAGGGTGACAATGTCAAGAGCAAGGAAATAACCCAGGATTTGGTAGGCAAAAAGATACCGGCAGGGGATATTTTAAGCGAAGGCTTGATTGCCGGAATGAATGTTGTGGGAAAAAAGTTTAAGGCAAATGAAATGTATATTCCCGAAGTTTTGATTGCGGCAAGAGCTATGCATGCAGCAATGGATATCTTAAAACCGCTTCTGACAGAATCCGGAGCACCGACAAAAGGTATCGCGGTTATCGGAACGGTTCAAGGAGACTTGCATGACATTGGGAAAAATCTGGTTTCCATGATGCTTGAAGGTGCCGGATTTACGGTAGTCGATATCGGCGTGGATATTCCTGCCGATAAGTTTGTGGAAGCCGCAAAAAACAACAATGCCGATATCGTAGGTCTTTCGGCTTTGCTTACGACTACCATGCCATCAATGAAAGAGGTAATAGAAGCTCTTAGAAAAGATTCGGTTACCAAAGAGATCAAAGTGATTATCGGTGGTGCACCGGTGACACAAGAATATGCGGATAGTATCGGAGCCGACGGTTATGCTCCCGATGCTTCATCGGCAGTAGATATCTCAGAAGAACTTCTAAGAAAATAACTTGTTTTTAAAATCTGATTATCGATTAATAGGGATATTAAATTAGAAGTGCTTAATTTGCTTAGGCACTTCTAATTTTTTTGGAAAAAGAAATATCCAATCAGGACCTTTGGCCGGATCTTTCTTTTTTTACTGACAATTGGTTTTAAAAACTTGACATAAGATTTTTTTTAATATATTAATCTTTCGACTTCAGCACTTTTCTCTAAGTATTACTCCATTAACTTAAAATTTAAGCACAAAAATAGCTGGCGATATTCATAGTCAAAATGTAGTGCCATAAATTTCTGGATTTAATCTTAAATCTAGGTAAGAGTGCTGAAATCGGGAAATATTATGACATGCCGGCACAAAGTCCAGGCTATATAAATTATAAAATAAATTATAAAATTTCGTTAAATAGTTTGGTTTAGGAAGCCACCCTCATCTAATAAGGATATTAAATTAGAAGTGCTAAATTTGTTCAGGCACTCTTTTAAAAGTTCATGCTTCGGAAAGTCTTTTATATCTGTCTGAAATTATTTCTTTCAGTTTTTTTATTCTCTCCGGACTTAACTCATCGTCCAGTATTCTTATTATTGTTTCTTTTGCGCTTTTTAATTTGTTCAGTGAATTCAGGGTAGCTTTCCCATCTATTTCCAGGAAATTTGCCAGCTCTTCGAAATCGGAGATTTTAAGGTTATTTCTTTTTCCGTTTATAGCAAGAGCAGTTTCGTCTTCATGTGATAGATATAATTTCGAAGATATTAAATCATAGCATGGCGATAATCGGATATTCCCATCCTCAGGTAATATCACCGACCAGTTTTTGAGATGCATGTCGCCGTTTCCGATCAGAAAGCAAAAGACGACTCTCTCGTAGAAATTAATCAAATCAAGAAAAGGTCTTTTTGATACTTTTCTGATCATCCTTCCGACCTTTTCAATAGATGATTCATATTTTGAATCCGGGGGCATTTCAAGTAATTGAGCCATATCTTCGACGTGTGTTTTTTCTCCGGCAAAGCTCCTGTCAAATCTTTTAATTATGTAGCATTTTTTCTTGTCAGGCATGTCAAAAAGACCATGCGGGGGCACTTCCATTCCCAAAACCTCTGCAATATTCATGAACAGGTTCTCGTTCTGGGGAAGCTCCGGATATTCGAAAGGTTCGGGTTTCAAAATATGAGTTCCACCCGATTGAACAATTTCAATAATATTACTCTTCTTATTTAAAATTACCGAAGCTTTTATCTGAACTCCCGAAATAGACATCTTGCCTGCATTTTTGCTTATTTCGGAAACAAGATCGGCAGTGTCAAATTTAATTACGGGCGGTTTTTCTGATCCGAATAATTTTTTGAGACAGCTTTTATGATAATATGATCCGTCTGCTGTTGTTTTCCGGCAGCATAAACATTTATTCATTTTTCAACCTCTTTCGAAGGCTCGATCCTGACTGCCCCCACGGTATCATTACCCACATGAAGCAGCAAATCAAATTTATCATTTTTATCGATTTTCAGCCTTGAAATAGTCAATTCAAGCAGCCGGCCTTCGGGCAGCAAATTATCGAAAAAGGGGAATAATCTTACAGAAAAGTATTTTTTTTCCGATAAAGGCATCGATAAGCTTATCGGTTTTGAATTTTTATCCTTTATGTAGTTTGGATTATATGAAAATTCATAGCCGTTTCGTGTTTTTTTCAGTAAGCCGGCCGTCTTGTTGCGATAATATACAACAGCACTGTCAGTCATATATTCATTCCTCAGGCATATCAACAGGGCCTATCATTTTACCAAATAATTTTAAAACTTTACTTAAAGTATCTGTGCGAAGAGTTGTTTTGCCCTGCTCTAAATCTCTTATAAATCTGAGACCCACGCCTGCTTTGAGAGCAAGTTCTTTCTGGGTCAGTTTTGCTGCTTTTCTTTCTTTTTTTATAAATTCACTAATTGTATTTTTTTCTTTCATATTATTATCTTATACCTTATAAGGTATAAATAGTCAATATTAAAAATTTCATTATACCTTTAAGAGTATAATTAATAGCTGTTTATACCTTATAAGGTATAAACATTAAATATTAAAAGCTACATTATACCTTTAAGAGTATATTTAAGTTATGACCAGATATAAGATATTCGTTCGTGCTCCGAATTTTTTGTGGCACTAAATGAAATACTCTGCGATTTTTTTGTTTCGCCTCCGAAAATTAAGGAATATTTTATCTGATTTATTTAATCCGGTTTATTTAAGAGCTTTAAACAAGTTTGCCATTTCGATTGCCGTAAGTGCTGCTTGCCAGCCTTTATTTCCCTGCCTTGCTCCGGCTCTTTCAATTGCCTGTTCGAGCGTATCTGGAGTTATGACTCCAAAAGCAACCGGTAGGTTGAAATCCAAGCTAATTTTTGCGGTGCCTTTTATTGCTTCGTTTGCAATATATTCGTTATGGCTTGTCTCGCCTTTTATCACGGCGCCAAGACAAATAATGGCATCGTATTTTTTGGATTCAGCCATAATTTTTAGTGCGGATGGAATTTCGAAAACTCCGGGGACCCATGAAATCGATATATCTTTATCTTCACAACCATGTCTGCTTAAACAATCAATTGCGCCTTCAAGAAGTTTTGTTGTGATAAAATCGTTGTATCTGGATATTACAATTCCGAACTTCATTCCCGAAGCTATAAGCTTGCCTTCATATTTGTGCATTTTGTTACTCCTTTTATAGTTTTTTCAAAACCTTTCTTTTGCTATCATTGTCATGAATGGATGACGAATTGTTTGCATATAACAACCTAAAGCATATGCTCCAGCTTTGTTTTTTTCGTATTCAAATACCTTTCATTGCTTTTATTGGGAATTATTTTTATGGGTATTCTTTTTGTGACATGTAATCCATATCCTTCAAGACCAACTATTTTTCTTGGGTTGTTTGTCATCAAGTGTATGGAAGAAAGCCCCAAATCAGACAGTATTTGCGCACCTATCCCATAGTCTCTTAAATCGGCATCAAAACCAAGCTTTAGGTTAGCTTCGACGGTATCAAAACCTTTATCTTGGAGCTCATAAGCTTTCATTTTATTGCACAATCCTATACCCCTGCCTTCCTGAGCCATGTACAATAATACGCCACTGCCTTTTTCGTTTATCATATCGAAGGCATTATCGAGCTGCTCGCCACAGTCACATCTTTTTGATCCGAAAGTATCTCCGGTCAAGCATTGGGAATGAACTCTTACAAGCACATCTTTTTTATCTTTGACATCTCCCTTTATAAAGGCCATATGAGTTTCATTATCCAGAAGCGATTTATAAGTGACTGCTCTGAAATCGCCCCATTTGGTTGGCATGTTTATTTCAGCTACTTTTTCAATAAGTTTTTCT
>JAQUMQ010000004.1 GCA_028718045.1 Actinomycetota bacterium | reverse complement strand
CCGTAGACTCTTTTTTGGTCAGTGTTCTGGATGCCATTAAATTAAATCTGGCTCCCGCAATTAAATCTCCGGGCAGTATCTCCTGCGGTATATAATTTACAATAGCTTCTTTAACAAACCATGCTCTTCTTTCCGGCAAGCTCCAATCCCAGAAATTTTTATGAAGCTCAATTAAATGTGCATTTTGTCTTATTGATGATATGAAGACTGGTATAGTCGGATATACTTCCGGAACGATATAGAAGGTCAGCTCATCGTATTGGATATCCCAAGGCGTTCCTGTAGTAAAACAGGAATACTCATTGTTCCACTTCCTATTCACACCTTCAAAAAAATAGTTTCTTAACCAAAGAACTCTTGGAGAAAGATTTTTCGGTTCCTTGATATTATGTTTTGTTTTTTCGACCATTTAATTACCTCCTCGTATGATAAGATATTTTATTTTTTTTATCCAAAGCGTTTAATAACCATTTTTCTCCGTGATTAAGTGTCTCATTCATAATTTTGACGGACTCATCAGAATTTCTTGCCTCAATTGCATATAATAGCTTTTTATGATAATCAAAAACGGTAAGGATATCACTTATAGCATTAAAGAATTTAGTTGTTAGATTTTTATAAATAAGTTCAAATGATTTTATAAAAAGTGGATATATAATATTTCCTGTTGCTATTGATATTAAATGATGAAAATTGAAATCTAGATTAACAATGTTTTCTGTATCGTTTAGATTAGCGACAGTTTCTTTGTTAATTATTTCCCTGAGGCTTTCTAAATCTGATTCTGCTCTATTTAAAGCAGCCAGTCTAGCATTTTCCAACTCTAGCATATAGCGTGTAGATATAATGCTGTTTAATAATTCTGTATTGATTTCTCCTTCATTGTAATTGACAAGAGAGTTTAAAATCGCAAGTGTCCCTTCAATCCTAAAATCATTTATTACGGTACCTCTACGTGGTTGAATTGTAACAAGTCCTTTAGCAGCCAATTCTATTATTCCGCTGTGGACGATGGTTCTGCTGATTCCCATCTTGGCTGCAATTTTTCTTTCGGGAGGAAGTTTCTCGCCAATCGAAAATTCTCCGGATATAATTAAATCTTCAATTTTTTTAACAAACCGATCCTTTAAACTGTCTACTTTTAAAATCCCGAGTAATTCTTTATTATTTCCCATTTTTTTATATCCTCCATACTATTATATATGGCTGGTGGTATTACCACTATACAAATATAGTATATTACTATTGGTAATATCTGTAAACAAAGTAAATGTAAATATAATTTTGATTTGAATCAAGATTATTGATATTATTTTTTATTAAGAATTAGAACAATAATAAAGGTTAAAATTTTTCTTATCAGTTGATAGTTATTTTTTATGATTTTTATAATACTTATGAATTAAAATTTGATAAAAATGGAAAATAAGATTAAAGATCAGAATAAAACTAAAAATGTTTATCAATTTAAAATAACTTTAAGGGAAATTAAGCCTCTAATTTGGAGAAAAATAATTGTGCCAGAAGATTATTCTTTTTAGGAATTTCATGTGGCAATACAAGATGCGATGGGGTGGACCGATACTCATCTTCATGAATTTATTACAAAATTTCCGGGGGATATTTTAAAAATTTCTATCGGAATACCAGATGAAGATGAACCTGAGGGTGAGCAGGCAATATTACCAGGATGGAAATACAAAATAAAAAGATTCTTTACACTGGAAAACAGCAAAGCAGATTACATCTATGATTTTGGTGATTACTGGCAGCATAAAGTTCAGCTTGAAAAAATAATTCCTGCTGAAAAAGGTATTGTTTATCCGATATGCACTGACGGGAAAAGAGCATGTCCTCCCGAGGATTGCGGAGGACCACCTGGATATGAAGAAATTGTAAATGGTACCAGTGAATTTCAAGAAGAATACAGTGATTATGACCCAGAATATTTTGATCCGGACGAGATATGTTTTGATGATCCAAAAGAAAGATTAAAATTTATCTTGCAGTAAAAAAATATAAATCTTGACCACAACGCTCAGCCAAGTTTTTTACAAGTCTTTGACCAAAAACAAGAATTCTTCAACTGACAAGTTGGCATCTTTAATTAGCTTTTTCAGTAGACCTATTTTTAGAACTTTGTGATTTGGTATTGTTAAAGGGTTATGAAATTCATTTTTATCATCCCTGAGTTTTACATGGCTTCCCTTTTGTCTTACAACTTTGTAACCAATTTTCTCAAAGATTTTTATTACATCTTTTCCTGAAATTATAGGTAGTTTCATTTTTATTTAGAAACAAGTACACTGCCAATTAATAATTTTGAAGGGTCAGGGAATTCCTCACCCGTTGATTCTATATCCTCTAAACAAAGAAGAATTGCTTCTTTAATATTTTCCAAAGCTTCATCAATCGTATCACCCTGAGAATAGCAACCCTGAAGTGAAGGACAACTAATAATAAATCCACCCGATTCATCCGGTTCTATTATAACTTTGAAATCATAAATATTTTTTTTCATTTTGTACTCCAAAAGCTGGACTGACTTTTTTAATAAGGAACCAATTATATCTTCAAATTCATATAATTACTTTTACTAGAATTATATCATAACAGTAAATCTCCCCAAACCTACCATTTATGCTCTATGAAAAAAATCTTTAACTATAATATGGCTTCCTCGTTGACGAATTTTTTAAAAACCATGACTTGCCAGAATTTCACAGACTTCCTATTCTGATAAAATTCTAAGCTTACCTAACAGAAACGAACAGACTTTAAGATATCTCGGCTTTTACGGCAATGTATACCGGGGCAAACGTAAGAGTAGGGAAGTGGACCAGTCCGATTATGTCTAGAGGATGATTTGTATAATAAGAGCTGCAGCAAATCCTTTAGCAAGGCTTATAAAAAAGATTTATGAAGTCGATCCACTTACTTGCACCAATTGCGGAGGCAGTATGCGTATTATTGCCTTTATAGAGGATTATAAGGTTATAAAAAAGATTCTTGACTGGCTGGGTATAGATAAGTTTAGAAGAGACAGGCCTCCGCCAAAAAAATTGCAAGCTGCAGATTTATTTAATGATATTGCTTAAAATGATTATACAGACATTGACTATGTAGATTTTTAAAGTAGGGAAGTTAATACTTCTAAATAAGATCCATGCCCAAAACAGTCTGGCATGCTTACAGATTTACATAAATTAGATTTTCGGAAGACACTTCTTGCTTGATTTTATCACTATCCCCTGATTTTTTATAAAAAACCAATCTTTTTGGCCAAAAAATCATTAAATTGGGCAGAAATCCCGGAGGTAATTGTATTTTATACCTGGGGGACCCAGAAGCAAGGTCTTATAAATTTCTGAAGATATATGAATTTAATAATATATTTCAGCATCCAATTCAAATGAATTAAGTTATAATTTAATCACTTGTTTAATACAGATGATTAAAATTCTCATATATAATATATTTTAATAAATACACCAATGCTTGAAGAAAATAACGGCTCAAGAAACAGGATAATAAAATCAGCAATAAAGCTTATAGGGATAAAGGGAAGCCTTAATATTACAATAAGAGAAATTGCCCATGAAGCCAAGGCAAATGTTGCGGCAGTTAATTATTATTTTTGTTCCAAATCAATCCTTTTAAAAGAAATAGAGGAATATTTCAACAGGGAAGTTGCCGGCATATGCAGGATATTGAAAGACGAAAAAATCCCTCCAAAAGAAAGAATATTGATATGGGCAAAGGACTATATGAATTATTTGACGGAAAATCCAGGTGTGATATGGACATTGGGCAGTAAAGTGCTTATAAGAGAATCGATCAGCTCAAGCCTTGATAATTTTTTTTCTAAAATTGATGTACCGTTAATCAGTTTGATAAAAAAAATTACGGGTATCGAAGACGATTTGATAGTATTGTTAAAGAAAATCCAGATAATTTCAGGAATAATTAATCCTTTACTTATGTATTATGGGGTAGGAAAAGATTATGGTGCCGATTTTAATGATAAAGATATAAGAAATATACATGTGGAATTATTGATAAAAAGTATTTTGGGCTGTTAAATTTATCCAGATCTCATTTATAGATAAAAGTAATATAACTTGTTAATATTCCCCATGATTTTTTAAATAGTTTAAAGCCATTAAGAAATTTTTAGTTGGGATTCCCTTATGAATTGAATTACTGGAACCAAAAATATATCCTCCGTCTTTTTTTAGATTTTTTATTAAATATTCTGTTGATTTAATAATTTCTTCCTCTGTTCCAAATTGAAGTACGCCAGCACAATCCAGATTACCTATTAATGTGATTTCTTTACCATATTTTTCTTTTATTTTTTTTATATCCATTCCAGCCTGTGGCTCGATTGCTTGAATTCCGTCTAATTTTATATCCCGCACCAGCATTTCCAATATACTTGAAGCGTTGCCATCAAGATGTTTGATAAATAACTTGTTATAACGGTGACACATATTAACGAATTCTGCATAATATGGAAATATAAATTTTTTAAATAGTTCAGGAGAAATAATAGGTCCTGTTTTAAAACAAAAATCATTTGTAGCTATAACCCCTGAAATATTAAGTTTTAGCTGATCTTCAAGTAATTTTATCAATCCCTTTTGGGTTATTTTCATAAATTTGTCAATTATATCTGGATTAGTTAACATATTTTCTAAAAACATAGCTGCATGAGGTTGAAATAAAGGGAAGTTAACATCAATATGTCCAAAAACAGGAGTAAACATATTCTTGCTTTTATACAATGCAGATTTTGTAAATTCAGAGATTATGTTTGACATATATCCTTCATTATTTTCTTCCAGACAGTCAATATATCTTTTTATTTCATTTAATCCGAAATTTTTTATTGAGTTGTCCATCGAAAATAACATATCGCTATACTCGTCATATTGGTAAATTGACCAGAAATTATTCTTATCATATATTTTCCATTTGTTATTGCCAATTTCTTTAACTTTTGTATCAAATAATCCGTTTATACCTATAAATTGGGAAGAAAATACTTCAAAAATATAATCAGTAAATCTAAAAAATATTAAATCAAGTTCAAGGACTCCTATCAATTCCAGCCAGTCGTCGATAATTTTTTCTACGAATAATTTTAAACAATCAATACCTTTGGTATAGGCTAGAAGTGCTTCTTTTCTTGTCTCACCTGAACTTGAAACAAATACTTTTCTTCCTAAAATTTCAGAAGCTATTTTGTTATTTATCGAAATTTCACATATTGGAATTCTATCGGGTTCTTTGTGAGAAAATGTTGTTTTTATTCTATCGATACTGTTCATGATTTTTTATTTATGTATTTTTATTATATTTTTTATTGACAGCTGAAAATAAAAATAATATACTACATTGGTCAGAGGTAATACCTCTTACCATTGAAATGTAACATAAAAATTTTCATTTTACAATAAAAAATATTTTAACTACTTTTTAATATTTATGACTCATAACAATATTGAAAAAATTTATAACAAGATAGATAAGCATAAAAAATTCTGGAGCAGGGAAAATACTGATTTACCAATAATAGGATTTTGGATCGGAAGTTATCTCCCTCTATCTTTATATAAAGGCGCCGAGAGTTTAAAGAGTAAACAAAAAATTGAACCTGAAATGGTAAAATACAACGACTTTATTGAAGACTATAAAGAATTTTTTAAGCAGGATAACTTAATTGATGATGACTTGATAAGAGTTGGCCAGCCATTCTGGGGTATTCCTTGGATTGAAGCTATTTTAGATTGTAATATAAAATCATCATGTGAAACCATATGGGCTGAAAAAATCAAAGAGCATAAAGAAGAAGAGTTAATAAATATTAAATTTGATAGAGATAATTCATGGTTAAAAAGCTTAGTGGATTTTGAAAATGGTCTGGTTAAAGAATTTGGTGACAAACATCCAATTGGGATTGCTTCAATGAGGGGTCCTTCTGATATCTTATCTACATTTTTGAGTCAACAGGATTTTATATTTAATTTGTATGACTATAGTGAAAAGACATCAAAGATATTAAGTAATATGACAGATTTCTGGATAAAAACTGCAAAAACTCAGTTAAATCATATTCCTTTATTCTTGGGAGGATGCGGGGTTGGTTTCTGGAATTTATGGTCGCCAGGGGAAGCATTATGGTTCCAGGAGGATGCAATTTCAATACTTTCTCCTGATTTATATAAAAAATATATTTTTAGGCTCGATGAAAAAATTTCGAAATCATTTGAATATACGATAATGCACCTGCATCCAGGCGCACTGCATTCAATTGAAAGCATATTGGATATTAAAGAATTGAGGGCGATAGAAGTCAATATTGATATTAATACAGATTTAAAAGAAGTATTGCCTGTTTTAAAGGAAATAATGAAAACCAAGTCTTTACTGATTTGGGGTTTGGAAAAACAATCAGATATCGAGTTGGTTTTAAATAATCTGGATTTCAAAGGCTTAATGATTAATATAACTGCTCCTTCTATAGAAAAAGCTCTGAAAATTAAAGAGTTAATAATTAATTAATAGAAAATTAAAACTATAAAATAAAGGGGTTTTAATGCTTTTTAAAGATAAGGTAGTTCTGATAATTGGCGGTGCAAGCGGTATAGGGAAAGCTGCAGCACTAAAAATGCACGATGATGGTGCTAAAGTGGTTGTAGCTGACATAGATATGCAAAAAATTGATTCCCTAAATAGAATGTTCACCACAGGCGAAAATAATTTTATGGGTACCAAAACAAATATTTCTGTAAAAAAAGAGGTAGAGGAGTTAGTTGCATTAGTGGTTAGTAAGTTTGAAAAAATTGATGTTTTAGTTAATTGTGCTGCAGTAACTTATAGAAAGCCTTTACTGGAAATTGTTGAAGAAGAGTGGGATAAGGAATTTGCAGTGAATATGAAGGGTACTTTTTTGACATGCCAGGCAGTAGCAGAGGAAATGGTGAAACATAAAAATGGCAGTATAATAAATGTTGCTTCAATAAACGGAGTACACGCCATTTCAAATGCAGGCGCATATAGTTCGACTAAGGCAGGTATAATAATTTTTTCAAGGGTAATAGCTTTGGAATTAGCCAAATATAACATACGTGTAAATTCCATAAGTCCGGGAATAACTGATACAGAATTAGCCAACTATTGCTTTGAGACTTATAGCAAAACAGAAGGAACCACTATTGATGAAATCAGGCGTAATTTGTCGTCACAAATTCCAATGAATCGGTTTGGAAAACCAGAAGAGGTTGCGGACCTGATAATGTTTTTGGCATCAATAAATTCAAGTTATATTACAGGAGAAAATTTTATAATAAGCGGTGGTTTAACATTAAGACACTTGTAAAAATGTATTATGGAAGAATTAAAAAAAATACAAAAAACTAAATTATTTGATGAAGTTCTTAAAAGATTACAGGAACTTATTTTTAATCTTAAGGGTGGTGATAGGCTTCCCGCAGAGAGAAAACTTGCGGAAAATTTAGGAGTGAACAGGAATATTGTAAGAGAAGCTTTAAAAACTTTAGAAGCTTTGAGACTAGTTCAAATTAAACATGGACTTGGAATATTTGTTCAGAAAAGTGAAGATATTATAAATTTGGAGTCAAATATATATAAGATTTATTCTTTAGGAAATCTGGATTTAAAATTATTTAAAGATATTATAGACGCCAGGTTATTAATAGAAAAACATATAATTGAATTAGCCTGCAAAAATGCAACGCTCGAAGATATAGAAGATTTGGAAGAAGTAGTAAGAAGTCAGGAAAGTTCTGCATTTAAACATACTTATAAATCATTAGAAGAAGGCGAAGAGTTCCACTTAAAATTAGCTCGTACCGGCAAGAATCAGTTTTTGGCTCAATTGCTCAGTACTATTTTTATTGTAACAAGAACTTATAGAATGGAACATGTCAGTACAGGAGAGTTTGATTTTTTAAAGGATGTTGAAGAGCATAAGAAATTGCTAAATACAATAAAGTCGAAAAAAATAGCAGCAGGTCAAAATATTATAGTAAACCACATAAAAAAATGGGAAATGGATATCGAAGCTATTTTTGAAGAAAAGAATAAGTGACCTGACATTCATATTTAAATATTGAATTCAAAAGTCAAAAATAAATTTTATATCAGAAATGAATAATACGATTAATAAGATTGATAAATTGTTGGAAGTAAAGGGAATATCAAAAACGTTCCCAGGAGTAAATGCATTATCAAAAGTAGGCTTTGATTTGAATAGTGGCGAGATTCATGCAATTATAGGTGAAAATGGTGCAGGTAAGAGCACGCTTATGAAAATTCTTGGCGGTGTCGAAATAGAAGATGAGGGAGAGATCTACTTAAACGGAAAGCGTGTGATATTAAATAGCTCTTATGAATCAAGAAAATATGGCATTAGTGTTGTTTATCAGGAGCTTAGCTTATTTCCAAACATGACTGTTGCAGAGAATATTTATCCTGCAAGACAGCCTGTAAATAAATTTAACCTGATAAATCATAGATTACTCGAGGAGAAATCCAAAGAGCTGCTTAATTTATTAGATGTCAATATCAGCACAAGAAAATTAGTTGGAGATTTACTTGCAGGAGAAAAACAACAAATTGAGATAGCTAAAGCCATATCAATGGATTCAAAAGTTCTTATATTGGATGAACCTACATCGTCTCTTAGCATGAATGAGATAAAAAAACTTTTTAATTTATTATTAAAACTTAAATCTAATAAAGTAGGAATTATTTATATCTCACATCATTTAAATGAGATTTTTGAGATTTGTGATAGAGTCACCATTTTAAGAGATGGGAAAAAAATTATTACGAAAGATATTGGGGAAACTAACGAGAAAGAACTTGCAACATTGATGCTGGGAAGAGAAGTGTCAGAATATTCTGAAGGAGTAAGTAAATCGGCATTAAGAGATAAAGTGATTTTAGAATTAAAAAACTTTTCAAAGAAAAACAATTTTAAAAATATTAATTTTAAATTGTACAAAGGTGAAATACTTGGATTTTTTGGTCTTATTGGTTCTGGAAGAACAGAGCTGGCAAGAGCATTATTTGGAATAGATCCATTTGATAACGGCGAGATTTTTTTAAATGATAAGCCTATAAAACTGGATGATCCGGGAAAAGCCATAAAACAATCAATAGGTTTCGTAACGGATGACAGAAAAAATATAGGATTATTTTTATCAATGAGCATTAAAGATAACATTGTAGCTCCAAGCCTTTATAAATATACAAATAGAATAGGCTTAATAAATGACTCCAAAATTAAAGCCACTGCTGAAGAATACATAAAGAAATTAAAAATATCAACTCCTTCGGCAGACAGAGATGTAATTTATTTAAGTGGTGGAAACCAGCAGAAAGTTTTAATGGGACAATGGTTTTCAACAAATTCTAATATTTTAATAGTAGATGAACCAACTAGAGGTATTGATGTAGGTACGAAAGCAGAAATTCATAATTTGTTGGAGGTTCTGGCAAATAGTGGCGTAAGTATAATATTAATTTCTTCTGAAATACCGGAAATTTTAAAAATAAGTGATCGAATTGCAGTAATGCATAAAGGAAATTTAATTAATATATTTGATAATGATAAAAGCGATCCAAAAAATATGGAAAAATTATTAATTTTTAATGCATCAGGATTAGATAGCAAATTATAGATATTTGTAAATATCGGAACCTTAATATTTTACAGGGGGAATAATGGAAGAGCTTAAGAATAAGGATTTAATGATAAATGAAAATTATGCCATCAGATTATTGAAGAGGTTTGTGAACCAGAGGGAATTCAGTGTTACTATATTATTCATTTTACTGTTTGTAGCACTGTCATTGACAGCAAGGAACTTTTTTACATTTGAGACCTTGAGAGCTTTTATGCTGGCATTTTCCATAGATGCGTTAATTGCAATAGGTATGGTCATATTATTAATAGGTGGTGGTTTTGATCTTTCTGTTGGTTCGATACTTGCTTTATCAGGGGCTGTAATGAATCTCTTTCTCCATTTTAATTTAAATCCTTTTTTATCAGTATTTTTAGGTTTTTTAGCAGGCGTTTTAGCAGGATTAATTAATGGTTTGCTGGTTTCTAGAATAGGGATAAATGCCTTAATTGCTACACTTGCAACAATGGGTATTTACAGAAGTTTATCATTAATAACCTTTACAAGCGTAGGCACTAAATCAATTCCCGAAGTATTAAATAAGTTAGCCGATTTTAGAATACTTGGTTTGGAATTTTATGTATGGTTAATGTTTTTGATAGTAATCTTATTTTCTATAGGATTAAACAAATCCCGATTTTTGAGACAAGTCTATTATATGGGTGGAAATATTGATTCTGCGCGGCTTTCAGGTATGAATGTAAAGAATTTAACTTTAATAAATTTCCTGATAACTGGAAGTCTTGCTTCATTAGCTGGGATATTGTATGTAATAAGATTCAGAGCAGCTTCGGTTTCACTGGGGACAAATACCGCATTGGATGTTATTACCGCAGTAATTATCGGAGGTGCCAGTCTCTATGGAGGAAGGGGAAGTATAAAGGGTGCTTTAACAGGTTTGGGTCTTATGGTTCTAATTCAAACAGGTCTGGTATTCTGGGGAGTAGATGCTAATTGGCAAAGGTTAATAGTTGGTGCAATATTAATACTTGCCGTTTCCATAGACGTTTTAACTAGAAGAAAAAAATGATACCAAGTTCTTTTTAATAATGACAAAGATTTGCTGATTTTTACTAAATTTTTAGAAACAGGAGGTGAAAATATTTAAAAAAATAGATTTGTTTAGCAAGGTAGCATAGGCGGAAATTATCTTATCTAAACAAATCCATAAAGAATTATATTAAAAAATATCAAAATTTAAAATCTAAAAAAATGGGAGGAAACAAAAATAATACCGTCGATTAATTTATGTTTTGAAAAGTTATATTGAAAGGTTGATGAAATGAAAAAGGGATTAGTAAGTGCTTTAATAATATCCATAAGTTTATTATTGATGGTTTCTGGTGCACTTATGGGATGCAAGTCACAAACGGATACGACAAGCGAGACAACAGCAGCCGCAGTAGAGACAACAGCAGCCAGTACGCAAGCCGAGGCTCAAGGTTTGGAATTAAAAAAGCTTGGTATAAAAGAAAATGGAGAACCTTATATGGTTGCATGGGTTGGCGGTATCTTGCAGCATGAATGGGCAAAAACACATAAAGATGGGCTTGAGAAGGCAAAACAAGTTTTTGGAATTGATTATGAACAGGTTGGACCAAATGACTTAGCTCTTGAAGGGCAGGCTACTGCATTAGAGAATTCCATTGCCAAAAAAGTCGATCTTATTTTATTGGTAAGTTTTAATGAAGCTTTAGTGCCTACGATTAATAAAGCAGTAGAATCCGTAATCCCTGTATTTCTTCTTGATATTGATTGGCCAACTTCAAACAGAACTTGCTTTGTGGGTGTAGATCTTGATAATGCTTGGAAAAAAGCTGCAACAATTGTAGCAGAAAAATTAAATAAAAAAGGTAAAATGATATATTATGAACTTCCTGGTAACGACTCTTCACATAGAATGAGAGTGGCTTTTGATTCAATTGTGAAAGATTATCCTGATATGCAGGTTGTCACAACTATTGATACTGAGGCAGATCAGGCAAAAGGTGTTACCAGAACCGTAGCAGCATTACAGGCAAATCCGGATGTAAATGCAATAATTTCATTTGAAGGTACAACTACTGCAGCAGCACTAGCTGCAAAAGAAATAGGTAAGCAACCAGGCGATATCCTTATCTCAGGGGTAGATCTATTTGGAGAGACCAAAGATTTGATAAAGCAAGGCTGGATTTACGGTTCAGTTTATCAAGCACAAGGGAGTGAAAATTTTACAGCAATAAGCTTATGGTTAACTTTAAAAAATAATTTGATGGGGACCGATAGTCTGACTCAATTCTATCTGCCAAATGAAGTAAAAGTAAATGCAACATATTTAACTAAAGATAATCTGCAATAATATTTGAAACATTTAGTTCTGATTTAAGTATTTATAAAGATATTAAAAGTTTAGGATAGGGAGCTCATATTAATCAACACTCTCCTTATCCTAAATCAAATAAAACTTACCTTTAACGTATTTTATCTGATTATTTTTTTTATCTTATGAAGTGATCTATTAAAATTTTAGTTAAATATAAATTAGAAGGGGAAATTTATGAAGTTGGAGAACAAAATAGCCTTAGTTACAGGGAGCTCATCAGGTATAGGTCGAGGTATTGCGGTTGCTTTTGCTAAAGAAGGTGCAGATGTAATAGTAAATTATAATTCCCGAAAAGATGAAGCGGAAGAAGTTGTAAAAAAGATAAGAGACATTGGGAGAAAAAGTATTGCTGTCAAAGCTAATACAGGTTCAGTCAAAGAAATAGAAGAAATGTTTAAAGTAATAAAAAATGAATTTAATGGATTAGATATCCTCGTAAATAATGCTGGTATTTCAGAATATCATGTAATGGATGAAATGAATGAAGAAATATGGGAAAGAACTTTATCAATTAATTTAAAGGGACCATTCTTTTGCTGCAAATTCGCCTATAAAGAAATGGAAAAAAGAGGTAGCGGTAAAATAGTTAATATAGCTTCTTGCGGCGGAATAAGAGGTTTTAGAAATCTTCCTCATTACTGTGCTTCTAAGGGGGGTCTTATAGCTCTCACTAAACAGCTAGCCGGAGAATTTGGGAAATTTAGAATAAACGTAAATTGTATAGGACCAGGTGCTATAGTGACAGAGAGAAGTGAGGATTATTGGTCTAGCGAAGGAACTAGAAAAGTTTGGGAGAAAGTGATTCCTTTGGGGAGAATTGGACTTGTCGATGAAATTATTGGTGGTGTTGTTTATTTAAGCTCCAGCGATTCTGATTATGTAACTGGACAAACATTTTTCATTGATGGCGGTTGGACATCACAGGCTAATTGGCCTGGTGCTAATCTTTTATAGAGTAATAGAAGTTTGAATATAAATTTATAAATTAATATTTTTAAACATAAAAAGATGGAGTGATAATAAATATCAAAATAATTAATAATAATTTTATGGAGATGAAACATGAATAAACTAAATGATGCAATAGTCAACCTTAAAGTAGAGAAAAATCAAATAGCCTTTTATTTTTTTGGCGGATCAACTATTGCAATTAAAAATCATGAAGGGACAATTTTATATGTAGATCCGTGCTTTTCAAATTCCGCCAACGAAATTTTAAGCCCTCTGGATTATATTAAAACAGATTGGAAAAGATTGATAGAAATACCTATCGAACCTGAAGATGTTACCGCAGATTTAGTAGTATGTACACACGATCATCTTGATCATTATGATGTATATACAATCCCGGGTATCGATAAACAATCAAAACCAATTTTTATTGGACCATCTTCATGCCATTATAAATTGAGAGAGCAAAAAATCGATGAGAAAAGGATAGTAGTATTGAATCCTGGAAATAAAAAAGTAGTTAAGGGCTATGAAATAGAAGCATTTGCAGCAGATCATACTCCGGATTGTATTGGTTTTGTGCTTACTTATGATGGAATCAGAAGTTGTATTATACCTGAAGCTAAATATAGTGATACATTAAAAGACAGGATTATTTCGTTAAAACCGGTAGACTTATTATTTATTGGTGCCAACGAAAAATATGGTGCTATTACTCCTGAAGAAGGCGCGGGCATAGTTTGCGGATTGGAACCAAATATTGCAATACCGGTTCATTATGGCTTATACGCTGAAACTCATCTGGATCCGCAGACCTTTGTAGATGCGGTAAAAGAAACTTGTGGTGAAAAGAATATTAAAACCAAAATATTAAATTTTAAAGAAACTCCATTTATTTATAAAAAGTAGGAATGTTTAATTAATATTTCTTATAATTTTAATTTTAAATTGCAATATTTAATAAATATTTTGTATTGCTTTAAATAATCTTCCTTACTTTTTAAATATCAGCTGAAAAATAATAAATTATTGTATTTGATAGCAAGGAAAATAGTATTGATACTGCTTATTTTTTTAAGATAGTGAAAGGAGGGGGTTGAAAATATGAATAAATATTTATACAACAGAAATTTTGGCTGTAGATTTAAAGAGATAATAGAAAATGGTTATAACGCTCTTATAATTGAAAATGAGAAAATCAGAGCATCTATATATATAAACAAGGGATTGGATATTTATGAATTCGTATATAAACCTTTGGATATAGATTTTATGTGGAAAAGCCCTGTAGTTTTAGACGGTGATAGAAAAACTCCATTTACAAAAGAATGGATATTGGGGAATTTTCTTGATGTTTATGAGGGTGGGTGGCAGGATATTCTTCCCAATATTGCAAATCCTACAAACTATAAGGGTGCTGGTTTTGGATTTCACGGAGAATTATATTCTTTGACTTGGAAATATAATGTAATTGAGAATAATCCGGAAGAAGTTAGATTGAGGTTTTTTACAAGAATGGAAAGATCTCCACTGACTGTCAGTAAAGAATTTATTATAAAAAGCAATCAACCAATCCTGGAAATAACAGAAACCATAAATAATGAAGCTGATGAAGAATTTGAATTTATGTGGGGTCAGCACCCAGCTATCGGACAACCTTTTCTAGATGAAAATTGTGTAATTGATGTTCCGCCTGCTTCCAAAGCTAAAACTCATAATCAGAAATTAAGTGAAAATGAAATTATCCCTCTGGGAGTTGAATTTGAGTGGCCATATATAGTTAATTCAAAAAATGAAAAAATTGATGCAAGTAAAGTTATGTCAGCAGAATCGAAAACCGGTCATATTATATATCTTGAAGATATTTCTGATGGATGGTACGGAATAACAAACCTAAAGAAAAAAATAGGTTTTGGGTTAAAGTGGGATAAGAATATTTATAAACATCTTTGGATGTGGCAAATTTATAGAGGCAGTTTTGGATATCCCTGGTATGGCAGAACTTATAATATAGCACTTGAACCCTGGTCCTCTGTTCCTGATGACTTTGATACGGTTAGAAATAAAGGAAATTGTTTAAAATTATTGGCGGATACGAGTTTAACTGTTAAATATTCAGCAATAGTTTATGAGACCGAAAATAGGATTAAAGGTTTTGGTACTAATTATGAACCTATTTAAACAACTAGATTGTGAGGATCAATGAAAGAATCTGCGCCTACTCGTGACGCCTACGGAGAACAGCTCGTAATTCTTGGCAAAGAAAATAAAAATGTAGTAGTTGTTGAAGCTGATATATCGAAGTCAACCAGAACCTGCTACTTCGCTAGTAAGTTTCCTGATAGGTTTTTTAACGTAGGTGTTGCGGAGCAAAATGAGGCAATGATAGCTGCAGGTCTTGCATCATGCGGCCTTATTCCTTTCATGTCGACTTATGCCGTATTTGGTTCAATGAGATGCTGTGAGCAGATAAGAACATTCATATGCTATACAAATCTTAATGTAAAAATAGCAGTAAGCCATGGAGGACTTACCCCGGGAAATGACGGAGTTACTCATCAGGGCACGGTAGATATTGGAGTTCTTCGTTCTTTTCCGAATTTAGCGATAATCATGCCAACTGATTTTAATATGGCAAAAGCTGCAGTAAAAGAAGCTGCAAGTTATGTTGGACCGGTTTACCTTCGCTTTACAAGAGATGCCGTACCTCTTATATACAAAGAAGATATAAATTTTAAGATAGGAAAAGCCATAAAGCTAAGAGAAGGAAAAGATATAACAATAGTTACGTTTGGTGATATGACATGGTATTGCCTGAAAGCTGCAGAAATACTTGAAAAAGATGGGATTGCTGCCGAAGTTATTGATATGCCTACATTAAAACCATTAGATGAAAAAAGCATAATCATGGCTGCAAAAGAAACCGGAGCTATTGTAACAGTAGAAGATCATCAGATAATAGGGGGTCTTGGTAGTGCTGTTGCAGAAGTACTTTCGGAAAATCATCCTGTGTTAGTTAAAAGAATAGGACTTAAAAATACATTTGCCCAGTCAGGTGAGTACGAGGTGCTTTTAAAAAAATACGGACTTGCTACAGATAATATTGTGAGCGCATGCAGGGAAATATTAAAGAAGAAATAGGAGACTACAAAGACCATGACAGCAAATAATAATATGGATCATGATATTGCTGATGTTTTAGGCAATCAAAATAAAACAAAAAGATCTTATTTAGTTAATGATCTAAAAGAAATAGCAAAGCTTCTAAGAACAGATGCTCTTACTATGATACATACCGCAAAATCAGGCCATCCCGGAGGATCGCTATCGGCAGCCGATATAATAGCTGTCCTGTACTTTCATTTCTTAAACATAGATCCCAAAAATCCAAAATGGACTGATCGTGACAGATTCATCATGAGCAAAGGCCATGCATGTCCCATATGGTATGCCGCTCTTGCCGAAAAAGGCTATTTTGACAAAAGCAACCTGTCAACACTTAGAAAAATAGATTCCATTCTTCAAGGTCATCCAGATATGAATAAGACCCCTGGAATAGATATGACAACAGGCTCTCTCGGAAACGGTCTTGGAGCAGGTGTTGGCATGGCGCTTGCAGCAAGAGTACTTAAAAAGTCCTATTATACTTATATTCTTCTTGGCTGCGGAGAGCTCAATGAAGGAGTTCTTTGGGAAGCAGCCATGTCTGCATCAAAATTTAAGCTTGATAACCTTATAGCAATACTTGACTACAACAAGCTTCAGCTTGATGGTACAAATGATGAGATAATGCCAACGGAGCCTGTAGCTGATAAATGGCTCTCATTTAATTGGCATGTCCAAAGAATTAATGGCCATGATATAGGAAAGATAATTGATTCAATTAACATTGCAAAGGATGTAAAGGGTGTGCCTTCAATTATTATAGCCGATACCATAAAAGGTAAGGGTGTATCCTTTATGGAAAATGTATGTGACTGGCACGGCAAAGCTCCAGATGACAGTCAATATGTTGAAGCAATAAGGCAGATACAAAAGAATTAATATACAAGGATTTAAATAATGCCAGAAAAAATAAATATAACAAAAGATTTGAAAGTAGATTTCTTCAAACAAATGTATACAATAAGAAAGTTTGAAGAAAAAGTAAAGGAGCTTCTCCCTTTAGGCCTAATAAGAGGTGCCACTCATGTCTATATCGGTGAAGAGGCGGTAGCTGTCGGAGCGTGCTCTGCCTTAAATAGCGATGACTATATAGTATCAACCCACAGAGGTCATGGTCATTGTATAGCCAAAGGAGGAAGCCTAAAACCAATGATGGCAGAACTGCTTGGAAAAGAAACAGGCTACTGCAAAGGCAAGGGAGGCTCGATGCACATAGCCAATGTAGATTGCGGTATGCTTGGTGCAAGTGGAGTAGTGGCATCAGGTATTCCCATTGCAACAGGAGCAGCCTTTTCATCGAAGTTTCTTGAAAACAAAAAAGTTACGATATCATTTTTTGGTGACGGTGCTTCAAATAACGGAACTTTTCATGAATGTTTAAATCTTGCCTCTATATGGAAGCTGCCTATAATCTTTATCTGTGAAAATAACGGTTATGCAATTACGGTTCCTGCCAAAATATCAACATCCGTTAAGGACATAGCTATAAGGGCAAAGGGATATGATATGGCCTCAGCCATAGTTAACGGAAGAGATGTAGAGGAAATATATAAAGTAACATCAGATGCGGTAAGAAGAGCAAGAGATGGCAAAGGTCCTACTCTTATTGAAGCAAAAACATATAGGTTTGAAGGACACTGGATAGGAGACCCTCAGGTTTACAGAGGAAAAAGCGAAGTGGAATCCGAAATCAGTCGAGATCATTTACTTGATTATGAAAAAAAGCTTGTTAAGGAAAATATATTATCCGTATCTGAAATAGGCAGTGTTAAAAGGAAAATCGAGGCTGAACTTGAGGAAGCTACCCAGTTTGCCAAGGAAAGTCCTTTTCTTGATGCATCAAAAGTAGCAGATGATATTTTTTCATAAATTGGCAATAAGGAGAATAAATTCAAATGAAGGAATTGACATATGCTGAAGCCATAAATGAAGCGCTAGATGAGGAAATGGCAAGAGATGATAAAGTGATACTTATGGGAGAAGATGTGGGACTCTACGGTGGAGTGTGGAGAACATCAGTTGGCCTTCAACAAAAGTACGGAATAAAGCGTGTTATAGATACTCCGATATCTGAGAACAGTTTTGTAGGATGTGCAATAGGAGCAGCTATTACAGGTCTTAGGCCAATAGTTGAGATTATGTATATAGATTTCATAACTCTTGCTCTTGATCAGATAATTAATCAGGCAGCTAAGTTAAGATATATGTTTGGAGGAAAGGTCAAGGTTCCTATTGTGATAAAGACAACGGCAGGGGCGGGTAAAGGAAATGCCGCACATCATTCTCAGAGCCTTGAATCACTGTTTTGCCATATACCGGGGCTAAAGGTAGTTATGCCATCAACGCCATCTGATGCAAAGGGGCTTTTAAAATCAGCAATAAAAGAGGACAACCCCGTAATTTTTATTGAACACAAGCTTCTCTATCCAAAAAAAGAAATCCTAACAGAAGAAGTGATTCCTCTTGGAAAAGCAAAGATAGTAAGAGGAGGAACTGACATTACATTAGTTGCCACCTCCAATATGCTATACAAAGCTATGGATGCGGCAGACATCTTAAAAAAAGATTTTAATATCTCATGTGAAATCATAGACCCAAGAACATTATCACCAATTGATTTTGAGATGATAATAGGTTCAGTAAAGAAGACAAACAATGCATTGATTGTACATGAATCAAATAAGAAGGCAGGAATAGGCACCTATATTGCAAGTATTGTAACTGAGAATGCATTTGACTGGCTGGATAGCCCCGTAAATGTGATAGGAGGTCTTGATTGCCCCATACCATATAGTTATGTTTTAGAGGATGCAGTAATTCCAAGCCAGGATAAGATAATAAATAAAGTTAAAGAAATTCTAGAAAAAGGATAAATATGACTAAAAAAGTAGCACTAATTCATACAGGGTTTGCCCTGGTTGAAGTACTTAAAAATCTCTTTAATGAGATAATACCTTCTGTTGAGCTGGTAAATATATTAGATGATAGCCTTTTAAGAGAAGTATTAAAAGAAGAAGGAGTTACAAAACCTGTAGTAGAGAGAATGATATCATACTTCAAATCAGCAGAATATTACAAGGTAGATGCTATACTAAATGTATGCTCATCTGTTGGGGAAGTGGCAGACATTGCAAGAACGATAGTGAGTACTCCTATAGTTAAGATAGATGACGCCATGACAGACGAAGCTGTCAAAAAAGCTACTTGTATCGGAGTAGCTGCAACACTTAAAACCACCCTTGATCCTACATGCAGGTTGCTTGAGAAAAAAGCGGAAAGTATTGGTAAAAAAATAATTCTTACAAGAACACTATGTCCAGGTGCATTCGAGTATCTTATGAGCGGAGATAGTAAAAAACATGATGAGATTGTACTTAAAGAGGTAAAAAAACTATCGAATAGTGTTGATATAGTTGTACTTGCCCAAGGGTCCATGGCAAGACTTACTGATGGTCTTGACAGTGACCTTTTTAAAAGAGTTCTTTCCAGCCCAAGAAGCGGGGTAATGGAGATAAAGAAGGTGTTGGGGATATAAATACTTAAATTATAAATATTATTAGATTGATGGAAGGTTTAAGGGGCAGAGATGATTTCAAGGGAAAGAGTTATAAGTACTTTAAATCATAAAATTCCTGATAAAGTGCCAATAGATTTTGGGGGGAGGCAGAACTACGGGAATTAGTGGTTTTGCTTATGATAATCTAATAAAATATTTAAAATATAAAGAGACTGCAAGGATATATGATCTTTTTCAATTTCTTGCTTTGCCATCAGATAAAATATTGGATTTATTTAAATCAGATATTATACAAATACACAGTTTAAAACCAAGATTTGGCATAAAGATTGATAAGTGGAAAAAAATGAAAATAAAGGATGTTATTTTTGAAGTTCCACATGGTTTTAGCCCGGAGATTGACAATGATAAAAACCTGATAATAGAAAATAGCAATTATAAGGCTGTCTTTCCTAAAAACTCCTATTATTTTGATTATACGAAAGTTCCATTTAAAAAT
>JAQUMQ010000003.1 GCA_028718045.1 Actinomycetota bacterium | reverse complement strand
TGGTAAAACGGAAGTATATTTAAGATGTGTCGAAAGTGCTTTGGAAAATAAAAAAAGTGCTTTAATTTTGACACCCGAAATCTCGCTTACCCCTCAGCTTTACTCGAATTTTAAGCAAATTTTTGGACACGGACTTGCGGTATATCATTCAGGAATGAGCGAAAACGAAAGATTCGAAAAATGGTTTGACATTCTTAATGGGGATTTAAATATAATCATAGGAACAAGATCTGCGCTTTTTACTCCGATTTCCGATTTAGGTATAATAATCATCGATGAACAGCATGACTGTTCTTATAAGGAAAGTTTTGGTTTAAGATATAATGCGATAGATACTGCCGTTAAATTGGGAAAAATATTAAAAATTCCCGTAGTATTTGGAAGTGCCACACCCTCCATAGCATTAAAATATAAAATGGAGAACGATTCAAATTCCACTGTTTTAAGGATGCCGGAAAAAGTTTTCAAGCAAAACGAAGCTGTCAAACATATTGTGGATTTGAAAAAAATAGACAAAACAAAGGAAGATGAAGTAATTACGAATGAGTTATTTAATAATATAAAAAGCGTTACAAGCAAAAACGAGAAAGTGATTTTATTTATAAACAGAAGAGGTTACAGCAATTTTGTCATTTGTAATGCATGCGGGTATATTCCTAAGTGTAACAATTGTGACTTACCTTATACGTTTCATATGGCTGAAAAAAAGCTGAAGTGTCATCATTGCGGTAACGAACAAGCTTTTAGCGATACATGTCCTTCCTGTAAAAGCAAAAAAATAACATTGCATGGGACTGGAATACAGAAAGTAGAATCGAAACTCAGGCAAAGATTCCCAGATATTCCTGTTATAAGAATGGATTCGGATATTACCTCCAAAAAAAAATCTCATGAAGAAATATTAAATAAATTTATAAGCACAAATCCATCCATACTGCTTGGTACTCAAATGGTTTCAAAGGGGTTGGATATCAAAGATGTTGCTTTGGTGGGAGTCATAAACATTGACAGCATGATGTCTCTCCCGGATTACCATATCGACGAGAGGGCGTTTTCTTTACTGACTCAGGTTTCGGGAAGGACAGGCAGAAGCAGCAAAACAGGGAAAGTGATAATACAAACATTCAAACCCGAAAGCGTGATCATAAAAAATTTCGTAGATGGAAGCTATGAAGATTTTTATTTAAACGAACTCTCAAATAGGAAAGAGCTTGATTATCCGCCGTTTTCTAATTTGATCAACATAATTGTTTCAAGCAAGGATGAAAAAATATTAAAAAATGAAATAAACAGGTTATATACCGAATTGTTAAGAATCATAAATTCGGGTATGGATTTTAAGTTCGATAAAAAAGACCGGTTACTTGGTCCTTCACCTGCCCCATTCACTAAACTGAATCAGTTCTACAGATGGCATATTTTAGTAAAAACGTTTAAAATAAATAGGTTTATTAGTCGATTTACTAAATTGACAAGATTGATTAAAATAAATAAAAATTGCAGATTAATAATAGACATAGATCCTGTATGGATTTTATAGAAGAAGGTAAAGCAATGGCAGTTAAAACTATAAGAAAAATAGGCGATCCTATTTTAAGAAAAATAAGCGAGAAAGTCGATAAAGTCGACAAGGAAATCTTGAAAGTTGTTCGCGATATGAAAGATACGATAGTGGTTGATGATTATAGTGCCGTAGGCCTTGCCGCCGTTCAAATAGGCGTATTAAAAAGAATAATAGTTATAAATTATGGAAAGATTGAAGTTTATATAAATCCGGAAATAAAAGTAATAAACAATGACGAAGAAGAAGCACACGAAGGATGCTTGAGCCTTTATTCGATCGGATGCATGTTGAAAAGACCGAAAAAAATCAAGGTTAGCGCAATGACTTTAAAAGGCAGAAATGTTTCTTTTGAAGCGGAAGGAATGCTTGCCAGGATTTTTCTTCATGAAAATGATCATCTGGACGGAAAACTTTTTATCGATTATCTTGACAAAGAAACCAAAAGGGAAATCATGGTTAAGATTTCACAAAAAAATTAATCCTATCTTGTATAAATTTTTTATTCTGTATTTTTTAAGATAAAATTTTAAGCAAAAATAAAAATTCAAGATTTTATAAATATTTACCAACTGATAGGATTTTATATAAAATAATAAGCGGGGTAGGGTAATTGAAAATTATTTTTTTTGGTTCTTCTGAATTTTCTGTTTCGTTTCTTGATGCAATTTCCAAGTCTAAGCATGAAATAATCGCAGTTGTAACAAATGCCGACAAACAATCTGGAAGAGGCAAAAAGTTGCTGGCAAATCCTGTGAAACAAAGAGCCGTTCAGCTTAATTTAAAAATTGTCGAAATCAAGAAAATAAACGAATATATATATAAAGAGCTTTTGAATTTGAATTTTGATTGTTTGGTTATAGTAAGTTTTGGCCACGTCATATCTAAAGATATAATTAACTTATCACACGGATGCGCAGTTAACGTCCATCCTTCTCTTCTTCCAAAATACAGAGGACCTTCTCCGATTGTTTCAGCTTTGATTAACGGAGATAAGGAAACAGGAGTAACAATAATGAATATAAATGAAAATCTTGATATGGGAGACATTTTTGCCCAGGTCAGATTTAAAATAAGCAGCACAGACAACAAGGACAAACTCGAAAGCAAAACGATACAAATAGGAGCACCGTTATTGATAAGCGTCCTTAATCTGATAGAGTTGAAAATGATAGAAACTTTTCCCCAGGAAGGAGAACCAAGCTATACAAAAGTGTTTAACAGCGGCGATATGAGAATTGATTGGTCTTTGAAATCTGACGAGATCCTTAATAAAATCAAGGCATTTAGTTCTGAGCCGGGAGCGTTTACGATTTTTAATGGTCTTAGAATAAAAATATTGAATGCGGCCGAGTATTATTGCAAAGAAGAAGATTTTACGAGACTCGTTTCCGATGACAGATATGAATACGGCACAGTCATAATTGCCGATAAAGATAATGGAATTATAGTTAAATGCAAAGGCGGAAAAGCCTTGAAAATAATCGAATTAAAAGTAGAAGGCAAAACCAAAATTTCTTCACTAGATTTTTTGAACGGATATAAGATCGAACCCGGCGATTATTTTAGTTGATCGACTATGAAGATGCGCTGATGGATTTACCTGAAAATAAAGATTTTAATTAAAATTTTTTTTTGATACGTATAGCTATGCCTGATTTATTATTATGAAGCGAACAGTTTTATATAAAGCAAGTGCTATTTATAAAATCATTGTTTAAAGCGCGGGGGTTAAAATATGAAAATTGGTTTGTTAAGCGATACGCATGGAGATTTAAGTGCATTTAAACTTGCATATGAAATAATAAAAGACACCGATTTGATAATTCATTGCGGAGATTTATTTTATCATGGGCTTTTTAATCTGATAAAAGAGTCATATGATCCTCTTGAACTTTCAAAACTTATAAATGGAATAAAAAAGCCCATAATATATGCCAAGGGAAATTGTGATAGCGAAGTAGACCAACTGGCGGTTGATTTTAGCATAATGGATCCCGTAAGAATTTTTTACTATGGCGGGAACACTATTTATATACATCATGGTCATAAGAAAAAAGATGATGAACTGCTGGATTTAAGTAAAAAATTCAAGTTTGATATTGTCATAAGCGGACATACGCATATTTTCAGAATTGATAGGAAAGATAAGCTTTTATTTATAAATCCCGGAAGTCCATCACTTCCGAAAGCCGCAAATCCTCCAAGTGTGGGTTTAATGGATTTTGATAATAATGAAATAAACATTATTGATGTGGTAAATCAAAGAAAACTTTTGACATCAAATATTATATTATAATCTGCATGCATTATAATCTTTATGAATTGCCTAATTTTTAAATCTCGGCAAGCACTTATAGGTTGTGGATTTAAATTTATGGAAGAAAAGGTTGCTAAACGGCTTTTGTAACCTTATTGGCTTTTAGGCACTTTGTGCAAATGTTAACCTTTTTTATCTTACCGTTTATTTTAGCCCTAATCTTTTGAATGTTCGGCTTAAATGTTCTGTTTGTTTTTTTATGTGAATGACTTACATTGCATCCAAAACTTATTTCCTTATTGCATATCTCACATCTACTTGCCATAATGACTCCTGTTGAAAGTTCTAATTAATTAAATATTTAATTCATATTTTATAAGCTTTAAGTATAATAAAGTATAATAGCCTTAAGTATAATAATTATTAAAATAATTAAAATAATTTTAAATTTCTAAATAAACGATTCGCCAAATTTCGACGAGAACAAATGTTATCATTTTATTTGTTAATTTACAAGCAGGATTTTATTTGAGGCTGATAGTTCAATATTTATTTGAAATGTGCACCAGCTTAAAAATTTTAATTGCGAGAGTGTTAAGTAAAAATCCTTTTGTTTGCAATTATCCGGGTTTGAGGTTTGAAACAATCGATTTAAAAAAACATCGACAATATTCGGAAAATAAAACCATAGTTTGTCTAGGTGATTCAAACACTTTTGGATGGAATCATAGATATCTGAATTCATATCCCGCACTGCTTGAAAATAGTTTAAAAAAGACAAGCAAGAGTTTTAGTGTGATTAACTGTGGGGTTGGAGGAAACACCGTAATAGATGGCTTTAACCGTTTAGAAAGTGACGTTATTTTATTTAAACCTGATGTTGCGATAATAAGTTTTGGTTTTAATGACGGGTTGCTTTTTAGAATTGCCATAAATAAAAATAATAAAAAAAAGCTTGATTTGGCATATAAGATAAATGATGATTATTGCGGTACGCCTGTAAGTATGAACGAGTTTGAATTTCATATTAAAAATATTATTTTTAAATTGCAAAAAAACAACATAAAAATTATACTGATGGGTTTATATAAAATAAAAGCTCTCAAATCGTTTCTAAGTTATGAAGGATATAAAAAAATAGTTGATTTACAAAATGAAGTTTACTTGGGTTATAATGATATGATCAAAAATCTTGCTTTTAAAAATGATGTTGTTTTTTTTGATTTATGGAATAAATTATACAATTATGAGAAAATTAATTTTGAAAAAAATACAGATTATCTTCAAGCTGATGGATTTCATCTTAACACCAAAGGATATGAAGTCGTAGTCAAAGGTTTAAGCAAGATGGTTTGTGGTATTTTTTAATGATATAAATGTAAGATATTATATAAACGTAAGATATTAATAATTTAAAAAAAAGAATTTTATGAAGGATTAAGAGAGGCTTAGGATAAATGGTCATAGAATTTGAAGATATAGAAATTAAAAAAGTTTTACAGATCATTTTTGATTATTTTAAAAGCAATGAAGTCAAAATCAATAATCTTAATGTTTTCCCCGTGCCTGACGGCGATACGGGAACAAACATGCTTCTTACCTTAAAGTCTATTAAAAGAGAGTTATCGAAACTAAAGCAATTCGACATCAAAAATATAAGCGAAGCAATTTCTTTTGGCGGACTTATGGGCGCAAGAGGGAATTCAGGTGTTATTTTATCGCAAATCCTAAAGGGATTTTTTGATGTTTTGTCAAACAATAATGCCGGTATCAGTCTCGATGTTTTTGAAAATGCTTTGAATTCTGCAAAAAATCTTGCCTATAGCTCTGTCCAAAATCCTACCGAAGGTACAATGCTTACCATGATTAAAGATATTTATACGTACGTAAAAAACTTTAACGAATCAAATACCGAAGATATGTCTTTTTTAAGCTTTATAGACGGTCTGGTTTCCGAAGCGGAAAAATCACTGATAAGAACAACTTATTTACTGCCTGTTTTAAAAGAAGCAAATGTAGTGGATGCTGGAGCACAAGGGATTCTAGAAATTATAAAAGGTTTCAAAATAGCGCTGGTGGAATTAAATAAAGTTGGCTGTAATTTAAAGATGAACGATATTAGGGAAGAGTCGAACAACGAAAAGGAAATGGCAGTTGAAATTGAAATGAATGAGGATAACGAAAAAGAAGAACCAGAAGGATTAAAAAACTGGAATATAAACTCTGATATAAAATATATTTATTGTACCGAGTTTGTTTTAACCGGAAAACGGATAAATATTTCAAGGCTCAAGGAAGATATTGAAAGTATGGGCGATAGCGCAATGGTGGTCGGAAATGAAAGCATGGTTAAAATACACGTACACTCAAATGCTCCTCATAGAGTGCTTGCAAGAGCTTTAAGGGAAGGAATATTGCATGAAATAGATATCAACAATATGGTTGATCAAAATAAAGAAAAAATGCAATTACAAGCTATTCCCGTAAAAAAAGTTATTGAGACTATAGGCTTGATTTCTGTTTCCAACGGAGAAGGTATCGACGATATATTCAAAAGCATCGGCGTCGATATTGTTATAAAAGGCGGTCAAACGATGAATCCCTCTACGTATGAATTGGTAAGGGCGATAAAAAAACTCGACAATGAAAAGATAATAATATTTCCGAATAACAAAAATATAATATTGACTGCCACGCAAGCCGCAAAAATTTCAAAAAGAAATGTGATTGTAATACCTACAAAAACAATTCCTCAAGGCATAAGTGCGGTTTTGAATTTCAACAAGGATCTTACCATCGAGGAGAATCTAAAAAATATGGAAGACGCTTACAGCAGCATAAAGAGCGGCGAAATCACTTTGGCGGTAAGAGATGCAAATTTACTTGTAGGAGAAATCAAAAAGGGTAATTTCATAGGTTTATTTGATGGAAAGATAAAGGTTATATCTGACGATATCGTAAATGCAACGGTGGAATTAATAAAAGACATGATTGAAAAAGATGATACCATAATAACTTTTTATTTAGGCAAAGACTCCAAAGAAGAAGACAAAGAAAAGATAAAAGAAGAAATTTCAAAGCTTTTCCCAGGACTTGATTTGGAGTTTCATAATGGCGGCCAACCTTTTTACAGTTATATTTTCTCGATTGAATAATTAGGAGATTAAAAACGGTGATGTCTTATCAGAATAATAGCAGGTAAATTTAAAGGCCGAAAACTAAAAGGTCCAAGGAGTTTAAACATAAGACCTACCTTGGATAGGGTAAAGGAAAGCATTTTTAATGTTTTGGGAAAAGAAATCATAGGATCGAAAGTTTTGGATTTGTTCTCCGGAAGCGGGTCATTGGGACTTGAAGCAATAAGCAGGGGATGTAGCATGGTATATTTTGTGGATGACTGTGCGGAATCGATATCGCTTATAAAAAATAATGCAAGCTTGATACCAGAAATTAAAGAAAAATACACCATAATAAAATCGGATGCCATAAAATTCATAAAAAAATTTGATGATTTCGCATGGGATTATGTTTTTCTTGATCCTCCTTTTAAAATAGACAGTAAAATCATGACTGAAATATTTAATATTTTATTTAATAGCAAGATTATTGATGAAAATAGTGTTATAATTTATGAGTTCTTTTTTAAGAGAGACATAAAATCAGAAATAGGAGATTTTGAAATTTTTAAAACCTCACGTTTCGGCGAGAAAAAGGTGATTTACCTTAAAAAAGAATTGATTGTTGATTAAGCATGATTTAAATACAAATAATAAAAATTTATTGATTTTTATTAATTTATTAATGGAATTTTTTTATAGAAACTATAGATGAAAATTATTGCTTTATGTCCCGGAACTTATGATCCTATAACGGAAGGCCATAGGGATATCATAAGAAGATGTTCAAAAGTTTTTAGTACGATTATTGTTTCTGTTTCGGATAATCCAAAAAAAAAGCCATTGTACTCTCTTAAAAAGAGAATAGAGTTTGTGACAAGATCGCTTAAGGATATCAAAAATATAGAGATAATTTCTTTTAACGGCTTGCTGATTGACCTTGCAAAAAAAAATAATGCAAAGGTAATTGTAAAAGGATTAAGAGCCATATCGGATTTCGAATATGAGTTTCAAATGGCTCAGATGAATAAAAAGCTTATTCCGGAAATCGAAACTTTTTTTCTTATGTCAAGCCTCGAATATGCGTATTTAAGCTCCAGTGCCGTTAAAGAAGTGGCAGGCTTTGGAGGTTGCATAAGAGGTCTTGTTCCGAAAGAAATAGAAAATGATATAGTCGAAAGCTTTAAGAATGATGATTTTAAATAGAAAGTTTTTTTATAAGGGAAATTGTCAAGAAGACGCGTGTTTTTATAATATGTACCAATCCTTATTTGTTTAAAGTATGGTTTTATAATTTAATTTTTGGAGAAGAAATGGATGCTTTAGAAATAATAGATAGAATTGAAGAGTTGTTGGATAAAAGCAAAAGAGTGCCTTTTACTTCCAATATAATGGTTGCCGAAAACGAGATATACGAAATACTTGACGAACTTAGAAACGTACTTCCGGAGGAATTCAGGCAAGCAAGATGGATCGTAAAAGAAAGAGAAGGTATGATAGAAGAGTCTAAAAGGCAAGCCGAAAGAATCATAAGGGAAGCAAAAGAACGATCCGAGATGCTTGTAAATGAAACAGAAATAATAAAAAACGCAAACAGAAAAGCCGAAGACCTGCTATCAATTGCCGAAGCTAGGTCAAGAACCATAAGACTTGAAGCTGAAGATTATGCTGATGAAAAGCTGGCCGGTCTTGAAGCCGCTCTTCATAAAATTTTAGCTGCTATCGAAAAAGGAAGAGAACAGTTTAAATCTTCCATATCGGGCGAAGATAAGGAATAATACTCTTAAAGCCAATAATAATTTATATTTACATAAGAGACAGTCTTGTTTTATTTTTACTATTTCCTTAAAAGACGGATTTTTTAGTTGTACAAATTAAATTTTATGATATATTTTATCTTTTGTATTTTATAACAAATATGTAACATAAAAAAATAATTAATTTATTAGGAGGTTGACATAATTGGCTGTTCCAAAAGGTAATACATCTAAATCAAAAAGAGATAAAAGAAGGACGCACGATAAATTAACTCCAGTAAATGTCGTCGAATGTCCCAGATGCCATGCTAAGAAAATATCACACAGAGTATGTTTGAATTGCGGATATTATGATAATAGGCAAGTACTGAAATCTGAAGAAAAGAAAAAGACGCCGGCAACTGCTTCGAAATAAAAGATTAAAACAAATGAAACAAAAGCATTTTTAGCTTTAGCTATTTATTAAAATTGTATGGAGGAAATTAATGAGCCTGGAAAAATTTTTTTGCCCTGATTCCGTAGCGATAATAGGTGCAGCAAGAGACGAAGGAAAAGTTGGTCATACTATTCTTGAAAGCGTGATGAATTCTAATTTCAAAGGTGGTATATATCCAATAAATCCCAAAGCAGAAGAAATACACGGAGTTAAATGCTACAAATCAATTTTGGATGTCTCTGGCGATATAGACCTTGCCATAATTGTAATTCCGGGGCAGTTTGTTTTAAATGCGATTGATGAATGCGCGAAAAAAAACGTCAAAGCTGCAATTGTGATTTCGGCAGGTTT
The DNA here is from genome assembly GCA_028718045.1 of Actinomycetota bacterium. Classification (GTDB taxonomy): domain Bacteria; phylum Actinomycetota; class Humimicrobiia; order Humimicrobiales; family Humimicrobiaceae; genus JAMDDL01. The sequence continues at coordinate 13,562 of JAQUMQ010000003.1, read as the reverse complement.
TAAGGAGACCGGGCCCGAAGGCGCAAAGCTTGAACAAGAATTATTGGAAAAGGCAAAGAAATACAATATGAGGATTTTGGGACCGAATTGTTTAGGAATGAGCAATACAACTTGTCCCGTTAATGCTTCATTTTCGCCTGAAATGCCCGATGATGGGGTTATCGCTTTTATTTCCCAATCCGGAGCTCTCGGAACCGCAGTTCTTGACTGGGCAAAACTTGCAAAGATAGGAATTTCTAAATTTGTTTCACTTGGAAATAAAGTAGATATTTCGGAAACCGACGTATTTGAATATTTGAAAAACGATGATAGCTGTGAGGTAATAACTGCATATCTCGAAGGTGTAACCGATGGCCGAAGATTTATTAATACATCGAAGGAAGTAACGAAAAAGAAACCTATAGTCGTAGTTAAATCCGGAAATACAAGCGCAGGTGCAAAAGCCGTATCATCTCATACAGGTAGTCTTGCGGGTTCTTCAAAAGCATATGAAGCAGCATTTAAACAAACTGGAATAATAAGAGCAAGAACCATCAGAAATCTTTTTGATTATTCGACATCTCTTGCATATCAACCGCTTCCTAAGGGAAGAAATCTGGTTTTGATTACGAACGCAGGCGGTCCGGGAATCATGGCAACAGATGTCTGTGAAGAAAGCAATATAAATTTGGCTACACTTGAAAAAGAAACGGTAAAAAAGCTAAGAGAATTCTTGCCGGCAGCAGCTAATTTTCATAATCCGATTGATGTGCTGGGTGATGCATTGGCCGACCGTTACAAAAGGGCTCTTGAAATAATAATAAAAGACAAAAATGTCGATGCGATAATAGTATTACTTACGCCTCAGGCAATGACTCAAGCCTATGAAACCGCCGTAGGTATCGTTGAGGTAGCCAATAAGTCGAATGGCGAAATTCCCATACTTACTTGTTTTATGGGCGGCAAAGCTGTCAAAGACGGGGTTGATTATCTGACAGAACATAAGATACCTAATTTCGATATCCCTGAAGGGGCAGTAAATACTTTGAAAGTCATGATGAATTATGGTGAATGGATTAACAGGAAAGATACGGAAGTTAAGAAATTTGATGTTGACAAAAAAGCCGTAAGATCAATTTTCGATTCATGCAGAAAGCAAAAAAGATTAGAGCTTGGCGAAAATGAATCAAGGCTGGTTCTTGAAGCTTATAAAATAAGAATACCCCAAGCTATGACTGCAAAGGACATGAAATCTGCCAAGGAATTTGCGGCAAAAATCGGATATCCGTTGGTATTAAAGATAGACTCTCCCGATATACTTCATAAAACCGACGTAGGTGGCATCAAAGTCGGAATAAAAAACGAAACCGAACTGGAAAAAAGCTTTAACGCGATTATTAATAATGTTAAGTCTAAAATGCCACAAGCAAATATCAGAGGTATTTCCATTCAGGAAATGATACTGGACAAACAAGAAACAATTATAGGGATAAATAAAGATCCTCAATTCGGACCTATGATTATGTTTGGTCTTGGTGGGATTTATGTAGAAATATTAAAAGATGTTACATTTAGAATTGCGCCAATTAAAGAAATTGATGCCAGAGAAATGATTGAGGAAATCAAAACCATAAAACTTCTTAAAGGTGCAAGAGGGGCAAAACCTTCTGATATTAATAGTATAGTAGAGATAATATTAAAGATTTCGCAGCTTGTAACGGATTTTCCAGAGATTATGGAAATGGATATCAATCCGCTGTTTGTAAAAGCAGAAGGATTAGGTTCTATTGCTGGGGATGTAAGAATAAGAATAGCAAAATAGCGGCAGCAAGAACAACTTAATAAAGGAGGTAAAAATGGTTCCTTTATATTTTGTATCCAACGAAGCTTATTCCGGAAAAAGTTCGATATGTGTTGCTTTAGGGAAAATTTTAAATACGCATCAATTAAAAGTTGGATATATGAAACCTGTGGGCACTTTACCTACAAGGATAAATGGCTTTACCACTGATGAAGATGCAAAATATATAGAAGATACTCTTAAAATCAATGATGATTTACAGGATGTGTGCCCTATAGTTTTAACTCAAAATTACTATAGGGAAGGGCTTAAGGATGATGATTTTTCCAAAAATTTTCTGAATTTAATAGAAAAATCATATAAAAAAATAAAACAAGATAAGAATATCGTATTACTTGAAGGTGCAAGAAGTATCGAAAACGGTATTTTTTTGGGAATTTCTTCCAAGGATATTTGCTCGAAGCTGAATGCAAAAGCAATATTGGTTGTCAAGTATTCCGCGGATATTGTAGATGCGGTAATTCTTTCAAAAGAATTCATCGGAGAAAACTTTGGCGGTGTAATAATTAACTTTATTCCGCAAAATCAAGAAGAATACCTTAACGATATAATACTTCCTTATTTTAAAAAAAGGAATATAAAAGTATTTGGCTCAGTGTATGCGGATAAGATGTTGTCTTCTATAACCATTAAGGAAATTGCGTATATTTTGGAAGGGAAAATAATATCCGCAAAGGAAAAAGCAGATAAGCTCATAGCTTCTTTTATGATAGGTGCGATGAGTGAGGAGCAGGCACTTACGTTTTTTAAAAAACAGACGGACAAAGCTGTAATTACAGGTGGTGACAGAGCAGATGTTCAGCTTGCAGCACTTGAAACAGATACCAAATGTCTTATTCTTACCGGCAATTTTCAGCCTCCGAGCGTAGTTACAAACAGAGCAGAAGAACTCGGTATTCCGATAGTATTGGTACCTTTCGATACCTTGACTACGGTAGACAAGTTGAATGAGATCATAGGAAGGGTTAGATTTCATGAATTTGCAAAGATTGATAAAATAATCGAAATAGCCAATAAAAATATTGATATTGACATGTTGATAAGCTTTTCTAAGCAACATGGATAATCTATAGCTTAAGTAAAAATGTTTATCAGGGGATAATTATTTGAGCGGACCCATTATAATTGACGCAATGGGCGGAGATTACGCTCCGCTGGAAATATTAAAAGGCGCATATGAAGCTTATCTTAAGTATGATGCAGAAATTATTTTAGTTGCGATAAAAGATAAAATCGAAAAAATTGCATCAGATTCAGGAATAGATTTAAGTGTTTTTAAGATAGTCGAGTGTTCCCAGGAAGTTTTGATGGACGAACACCCCGGTGATGTGGTAAAGCATAAAAAAGATAGTTCCATACATATAGGAACCAAGTTGCTTGCGGAATACGAACGGGGAGCTTTTATTTCAGCGGGCAATACGGGTGCGGTAATGGCATGTTCATTATTCAACGTCAAAAGAATGAAAGGTGTATTAAGACCAGGCATAGCGATAACCGTATCATTGGCCGGAAAACCTCTTGTTATAATCGATGTCGGTGCAAATACGGATTGCAAGCCTCAATATTTGAAACAATTTGCTTTTATGGGTAAAATTTTTTCTGAAAAAGTTTTGAATATAACCAGTCCAAAAGTTGGCTTGATAAATGTCGGCAGCGAAGAAAGAAAGGGCAGCGAGCTTACAATCGAAGCTCATAATATGTTAAAAGAATCTAAAGAAATAAACTTTATAGGCAATATCGAAGGGAAAGATTTATTTAAAGGAATAGCAGATGTCGCAGTATGCGATGGGTTTACAGGCAACATCTTATTAAAATCAATCGAAGGTCTTGCTGCTTTGTTTTTTAGTGAAATAAAGAAAATCTTATTTGCAAATTTTACGTCTAAAGTTTGTGCGGCAATTTTAAAAAAACCTCTAAAAAACATGAAGGATAAATTTGATTACGAAGAATACGGAGGAACATTTTTAATTGGAGTAAACGGGATTGTAATTATTGCCCACGGGAGTTCAAAAGCGAAAGCGATAACAAATTCGGTAAGAGTTGCAATCGAAGGACAGAAAAACAGAATCATTGAAAAAATTGCAAAAGAAATAAATAATTAATAAAAACAGTAACTTAATTTATTTGTAAACCAGGAGGAATAATGGAAGATTTTGAGAAAGTAAAAGAAATTTTAGTCGATGTTCTTGGAGTAAACGCAGACGATATCAAACCCGAAAGTAAATTTGTCGATGATTTAGGTGCTGATTCTCTTGATCTGGTAGAACTCATTATGTCTTTGGAAGATAAATTTCAAATAGAAATAAGCGATACTGATGCAGAAAAAATATTAACTGTTCAGGATGCTTTGGACTATATATTGAAAAATTCAAAATAGTTGCTGTATGATAACTCGATAGGTTGAATATGTATGAAGAGGGAATTTTTACAAAGAAGGTTTTGCTTTGGCTTTTTAGGTTAAAAATAATTCCGAATGATCTTAATTTATATTATTTAAGTCTTACACACCGTTCTTTTGCGCATCAGATTAATAAAGATTCACGCGGTAATGAGCAACTTGAATTTCTAGGTGATTCAGTGCTGTCTTTCATAATAACAACATATCTCGTTGGGAAATATGGCAATTATTCTGAAGGCAAACTGGCAAAAATACGCTCATACTTAATAAAAAAATCCACCTTGGCTCTTTATGCTCTTGAAATTAATTTAAGTGAATATGTTTTGCTTAGCGAAAATGAAGAAATGTGTAACGGCAGGAAGAAGGAATCGATCATTGCCGATTGCTTCGAAGCATTCATAAGTGCGGTTTACCTCGATAAAGGTATCGATTTTACAAAGAAATGGTTTTTGGATTTATATAAGCCTTTTATCGAAGAAAGCATAAAAAGCCCGGAAATGTTTGATTATAAAACCAAACTCCAGGAAATTATCCAGTCTAAAGGAATGGATCTTGTAAAATACAAACTTGCAAGTTCGGAAGGCCCTGATCATGACAAGATGTTTCATTCTGTTGCGATGATAAAAGATGAAATAATAGGCATCGGATCAGGCAAGAGCAAGAAAGAATCCGAGCAACTTGCCGCAAAAAATGCGCTTGATAATTATATCAAGTAAAAAAATTAATTTTTGACCAGTGTTATTGAATATAAATCAGCCTTTTATTAACTAATTTAGAGCTGCTTGACCAAAAGGAAAGAAAATTTGTTTCTTAAAAATATTTTTTTGCGAGGTTTTAAATCATTCGGATCTAAAAGCGATTTAAACTTCGAACCCGGCATAAGCATAATAGTGGGGCCAAATGGTAGCGGGAAAAGCAATATAGTCGATGCTATTTCATGGGTTCTTGGAGAACAAAGCCCGAAGTCCCTTAGAAGCACTTCAATGGGCGATGTCATATTTAAGAATAAAAACGAAGAATTTGCCATTGCCGAAGTGTCGCTTATTTTTGATAATACCGACAGGATTATACCCATAGAATTTGCAGAGGTAAAATTCACAAGAAGGGTTTATATCAAAGGAGGAAGCGAATATTTCATAAATTCTTCACCATGCAGGCTTGCGGATATACAGGATATTATTGCTGAGAGCGGGATAGGAAAAGGGCTTTATACAATAATAAACCAGGGGCAAGTAAATAACATTATACTTTATAAACCAGCTGACAGGAAACATGTTATCGATGAAATAATAGGAGTTTCAAGGCATAAGATAAGAAGAGATAAATCCAAGGAAAAACTTGATTTGGTTGAAAGCGATATTAACAGAGTAAAAGATTTGCTGCATGAAGTAAAAAGGACATTGGACCCTTTATCTGTAGAAGCTCAGAAATCGAAAATATTTTTTAATTTGTCGCAGGAAATAAAAAATCTTGAAATTTCTCTTTTTATATCAAATATAAATAAGCTTAACAAAAAATGGGATGAAGAAGAATCAAATTTCGGTAAAAATTCACTTGAGTTGGATGAAATCGATAAAAAAATCAACATAATAAATGCTCAAAAAAAAGAATTTGAAAGCTTGTTTTATCAGGAAAAAGAAAGTTTTAACAAACTAGAGGATAAATACAATATATTTAATATACTTGAAAATAAATCGGCAAATTTGAAATCCATGGCACTTAGTCAGAAGACATCGGTTGAAACGGTTATAAATATGATTAATTTCAGCATAAGCGATATTTCAAATGCTTTTAACAATAAAAATATCGCTGAAGAAAAAAATTCCAAAAAACATATTGCCGAAAGGACAGAAACGGCATCGGCGATTGGGAAAATTGAAAAATTGATAGAAATGATTACGGAATTTTTTAAAAAAATGTACAAAGCTGTCGATGAAGTCACGGCAAAAGAATTGGGCGGATACGAAAAGATGTTCGTTCGTGAACTTAATTCAATCAAAGATATTTTTTATTTGACCGATAAAGATTTGGATGAATTCAAAAAAAATATGCAGGAAGATCGGAAAATCAACGACGATAGTAAAGCCAATATCGAAAATAGGCTTAAAAGATTGAAATATATCATGGAATACGCACAAAAAAACATGGATAATATAAATCTTTTTTTAATAAAAACAACTAGTTTGATGGCAGCTTCTAAAAAGCTTGATAATGAGATAAATATAAAACTGGACAGAAAAAAAGAAAAAATGGATTTCAGCCAGCTTAAAATGAATAGATATTATGATGAACTTAACAAACTTAACTCAAGAAAACATTTTCTTGAAAATGAAATATACAGGAGCAATTTAAAAAAGGAACAAATAAAGGAAAAAGTAAAAGATTTAAGCATAAAAATATTTGATGAATATAGCATGCCGGTAGATTATATCATTAAAAATTTCAAACAACCGGAAGACGTTGAAAAATGTGAAGCACGAGTAAGAGAGATAAAGGCGGAATTGACAAAATATAAGAATATAAATCCAAATGCTCATATCGAATATGAGAAAATAAAAGAACGTTTTGATTTTTTAGATAAACAAAAGAATGATTTAAGCGAAAGTAAAAAAAATTTAGAGAAGCTTATAATAGAATTAAATCAGAAAATTAAAAAATATTTCAATGATAAATTCGATGAAATAAACGAAAATTTTAAATATTATTTTAAGATTTTGTTTCCTCTTGGAGAAGGAGAACTCATATTAACGGAAAGTGATGAAAGCGATGATTTTGGTATAGACATCAAAGCCGATATAGGTAACAGCAAAAGCATTTCGTTGCAATTGTTATCGGGTGGAGAAAAGGCATTAGTATCGGTCGCATATTTATTTGCGATTTTTTCCGTAAATCCTTCCCCTTTTTATATTTTTGACGAAATCGATGCCGCTCTTGACGATGCTAATTTAAATAGATTTCTATCTCTTGTAAAAATTTTTGCGCAAGGCAAGCAGATTATCATGATTACCCATCAGAAAAAAACAATGGAGGCTGCCGATATCATTTACGGTTTTACGATGCAGTCAAACGGCATAACAAAAATAGTTTCCGAAAAGATAAGGGATAATTATGTTCAAGCTGGTTAATAATTTAACTTATTTATGGAATAAATTCAAGGATAGAGGCAATGCAGAGTTTTGGAACAGTTTGGAAGAAGAATTGATATTAAACAATGTCAGTGTAAATACCGCCGATTTCATATTATCTGAAGTCAAGGAATATTGTTTTAAAAATAGCATAAATAGTCTGAATGAAATAAAAAATTTAATTAAAGGAAAAATAAAAGAAATATTGGAATGCGGCAATAATTGGGACATTCATATAAATGAAAAGAAACCGTTTATTATTTTGGTTGTCGGGGTAAATGGCGTTGGCAAGACAAGCAGTATCGCGAAACTTGCAATGATGCTTCAAAAAGAAGGAAAAAGTATTTTGATTGCCGCTGCAGATACTTATAGAGCGGCAGCGATAGAACAGATCCAATTTTTTGGTGAAAAATTAAACATAGAAGTGATACATCATCAAAGAAACTCTGATCCGGGTGCGGTTGTGTATGATAGCATAGATAAAGCATTTGCTAAAAACGCCGATATTGTTATTATTGATACTGCGGGAAGGATGCAGACATCTGCCAATTTAATAAATGAGTTAAAAAAAATAAAAAGAATCGTCAATAAGAAAAATAGCCGGGATCCCGATGAAATATTTCTTGTCATAGATTCAAATACCGGGCAAAATGCCAAATCTCAAACCGAGGTTTTTAAAGAAGCACTGGATATCACCGGAATAATATTGACAAAAGCAGACAGTACTTCCAAAGGCGGCATAGTATTGACCATTAAACATGATTTAAATATTCCTGTCAGATTTATAACATACGGGGAAAGAATAGGTGACATCAGTTATTTTGATCCTGAAAAATTTGTTGATTTACTCGTAGAATAGTTTAGTTAATTTAATTTTTATATTATTATTTATTAAATTTTTTTTATTACAACATTTATCGAGGTGTTATAGCGTGTTATGTTTGAGTTTTTAAATTCAAAGTTTTCGGATTTATTTTTTAAAATAAAAAACAAGGGTAAGCTTAGCCCCAAAGACTTGGATGATTCATTAAGGGAAATAAAGCTTGTATTGCTTGAAGCTGATGTCAACTTCCTTGTTGTAAAGGAGTTTATCGAAAATATAAAGAAAAAAGCAATAGGAGAAAATATTCTCGAAAGTTTGACGCCATTTCAACAGGTAATCAAAATCGTAAATGAAGAAATGACTAAAATGCTTGGAGGTGCTTCAAGCTCAATTAACTTTTCTCAAAGAATTCCTACAGTTATCATGCTGGTAGGACTTCAAGGTTCGGGTAAAACCACATGCAGTGTGAAACTTGCAAGCATGATAAAATCGAGATATTCCAAGAAAGTTTCGTTGATTGCGGCTGATGTATATAGGCCGGCAGCGATACTTCAACTTATCGATTATTCAAAAAAGATAAATTGTGAAGTTTACCATGAAGATTCAAACAAAAATGCTGTTTCCATTTCGATAAACGGAATAAACATGCTTAGAAAGAGTGCCAGCGATGTCGTGATTATAGATACTGCCGGAAGACTTCAAATAGACACGGAAATGATGAATGAGGTAATAGAAATCAAAAATAAAGTTAAACCTCATCAAATATATCTTGTCGTAGATTCTATGTCGGGGCAGGAAGCAGTAAATGTAGCAAGGGAATTTAACGATAAGCTTGAATATGACGGAGTCATACTGACCAAGCTTGACAGCGATTCACGCGGGGGTGCTGCTCTTTCAATAAATCATGTGGTAAAAAAACCCATAAAATTTGCGTCGACCGGTGAAAGAATCGAGGATTTTGATATTTTTCATCCAGATAGAATGGCATCCAGAATACTTGGGATGGGAGACATGCTTACTTTAATCGAAAAAACAGAGAAAATCATAGATGAGAAAAAGGCAAAGGAGCTGGAAGAAAAGATATATAAGAGCGAGCTTAATTTCGAAGATTTCATAGATCAGCTAAAAAGCATAAAGAAAATCGGCTCTTTGGAAAAGGTATTTTCTATGTTACCTATGATGGGAAAAAATAAAGCATTAAAGAACGTAAATCTCGATGACAAGCAGCTTGATAGAGTAGAAGCGATAATTAACTCCATGACCGTGCAAGAAAGAAGAAACCCCGAGTTGATTAACGGAAGCAGAAAAAAAAGGATATCTGATGGCAGCGGAACCACGGTCAACGATGTAAACAGATTATTGAAACAATTCGAAAGTACAAAGCATATGTTAAAGCAGTTTTCAGGCGGATTTAATAAACGAGGTATTAATTTTCCTTTTCCTAAATTTTAAATTTTGCTTATATTAATTTTATTTACATATATAATAAAATAATATTAAAACATCTATAAAAAATATTTTGCAAGTTTCAAATAAATATATATAATTTTAGACAATGTTAACAATGGTATTTTTTCTCACAAACAGGAGGACTTATTTTGAGTGTAAAGATTAGATTAACCAGGAAAGGCGCAAAGAAGCAGCCATTTTACAGAATTGTTGTGGCGGACAATAGGTTTCCGAGAGACGGAAGATTTATTGAAAATATTGGAACTTACAATCCGAAAACCGATCCCTCTACAATCGAGCTTGATAAGGAGAAAGCAATCAGCTGGTTAGACAAGGGTGCTATTCCGACAGGGGTAGTAAAAAAGATTTTTGAGATTGTTAATTTAAAAAGCGAGAAAAAAAGTAAATAAACAACTGGAGGTACGTGGTGAAAGAGTTACTAGAGTATATGGTTAAGGAGCTAGTAGATAATCCAAGCAATGTTGAAATTACTGAAGAACCTGAAGGTGACAAAACAGTCATATTCAAGTTAAAAGTTGCTGAAAATGATTTAGGAAAAGTTATTGGTAAAAAAGGCAGAACCGCTAATGCGCTAAGAGTTGTTATGAGAGCTGCTTCTGCCAAGAGAGGAAAATCTTCCATCGTAAAAATTATTGATTGATAGAAGTTTACTTTATATATATGAAAATCATTAATGCTTGAAAAGAAAATAAATTTTAGACTATCTGGGGTAATTGGTAAGCCACATGGATTACATGGGGAAGTAATTTTAAAGTTCGTTACCAATTATCCCAGTTCAATTAAGAAAGGTACTATTTTTTATATCGATAAGGGAAAAACCAAAGTGCTTGAAGTCGAGAATATAAGAAGTATCGACATGAATGCAAGAAATGGTGCTATAGTTAAATTCAAGGGTATCGATAACAGAAACTCCGCCGAACAAATAAGAGAGATAAGCTTATTTAGAGACGAAAATGATTTCCCGGTTTTACAGGAAGAACAGTACTGGATAGATGATTTGATAGGTTGCGACGTTTATATGAACGACGATTTATATATAGGCAAAGTCAAAGACGTAAGTCGCAATATCGCAAACGATAACATACTGGTAAAAAAAGGTTTAAACAGCATAGATATTTCAGGCGTAAAGGAAAATGAATTTTTCATACCTCTTATCGAGGATTATATAGATTATATAAATACAGGCAAAAAAAAGATTGTACTTAAGAAAGTACCCGAGTATATTTAGAAAATCTTTGTTTTAAAAATATTGTTTTAATGCCGGTTTTCGGTAAGTAAATTATTCATCATTAACAAATCAAACAATTTTATTTAAATGATATTCGATGTCGTGACAATTTTTCCGGAGTTAATCTGCGAATATAAAAATTACGGTGTAATTAAAGAAGCCTTTATAAAAAACATTGCACAGTTAAATATTTACAACCTTAGGGATTTTACAAAAAACAAACATAGAAAAGTTGATGACAGGCCTTATGGCGGTGGATCCGGAATGATTATGATGGCACAACCTTTTTATGATGCAGTTAAATTTATAAAAGAAAAGAATCAAATTAAGGAAAAAGAAAAACAAAAAGTAGTACTTTTAACTCCAAGAGGGGAAAAACTAAACCAGGACAAATTAAAATATTTTTCGGGTATTAAAAATATAATCTTGCTTTGCGGAAGATATGAGGGAGTTGACGAAAGAGTAAGCAAATCCGTTGTCGATATCGAAATATCGATAGGTGATTATATATTAAGCGGAGGAGAACTGCCGGCAATGATAATTCTTGACGGGATTATAAGACTTCTCCCGGGTGTTGTTCATTGCAAAGATTCTGTTAAACTTGAATCATTTGAAAACGGTTTGCTGGAATTTCCGCAATATACGAGACCTCCCGAATTCATGGGATTTAAAGTGCCGGAAGTATTGATTGGAGGTAATCATAAGGAGATTAAAAAATGGAGAGATGAACAATCTGTCGAAATTACCAAAAAAAGAAGGCCGGATTTATTTGACAAATCTTTTTAAATTATTTATAGTTTGGAAGTTATTTTTCAATAGAAATATTTTTAACATATTTTTGCGGAGCGTAAAATGAATAATTTGGATAAAATCGAAAGCAAGTATTACAGAAATGATATTCCTGACTTTAAACCTGGAGATAAGGTAAAAGTAAATATAAGAATCAGCGAAGAAAATAAGGAAAGAATCCAAACATTTCAAGGCATAGTAATAAAAAGGCAAAGCGGAGGCCTTAACGAGACTTTTACAGTCAGAAAAATTTCCTTTAACATTGGCGTAGAAAGAACGTTTTTGATTAATTCTCCGGCAATACATTCAATTGAAAAAGTCAATACGGGAATTGTAAGAAGAGCAAAATTATATTATTTAAGAGACAAGATAGGTAAAAAATCCAGAGTAAAAGTCGAAGAGTAATTTTTAGACAAAATGATTTTATCAAATAATTAAGGTATTTCGATTTTTTGCTTATGGGCAAGCATACAGCTAGACTAAAAGTAAACAAGAGCTTTTGGCGGGAATTTTTGTCGTATGCTATCGTAATTTTTTTAGCTGCACTCATATCGATACTCTTTAGGGTATTTTTTTTCGAACCTTTTATTGTACCAACCCCTTCAATGGAAACTACTTTAATGGTAAGAGATAAGGTAATAGTTGATAAGATTTCATACAAATTTAAAGGTATAGAAAGAGGGGATATAATAGTATTTCACTCACCCGTAACCGAAGGAAAGGATTTGGTAAAAAGAGCAATTGCTTTTGAAGGAGAAACAATAGTTCTCGGCAAAGACGGAATTGTTTATGTTAATGGCAAACCTATCGAAAAAGATTATTATCTCGGCAATACTCCTCCAAAATACTCCGGTCAGACTTATAAGATTGGGAAAAACGAAATATTTGTAATGGGCGATAACAGGGATAACAGCTATGACAGCAGATATTTCGGTGCGATACAAAAAACCGATGTTTTCGGAAAAGTTTTAATGATATACTGGCCACCTAACCGCATAAAATTTGTAAAATAAAAAAACTTAAAGTGCTATTTGGCTATATGATTTTTTAAAAATTTAAATCATTTGGCAAAGAACAATCGTATAAATATTATTTTTGTTTTTAAAAAGTAATTTTTTATATTTTTTATGAAGATAAAAGAATTTAACAGGTTATTGAATTTGTGTGCATTTGAAGATAATTTATGCGTGAATGGCATTAATGAAATAGCTGGCGTGGACGAGGTAGGCAGAGGTGCACTTGCAGGTCCTATTGTAGCAGCAGCCGTAATTTTAAAAAGAAGCGAAATTTTTATTGAAGGAATTAACGATTCAAAAAAAATAACATATAGAAAAAGAGAAGAATTATTCACAACGATAACTAAAAGTTGCGCTTGCTATGCGGTGGCAAAAATATGTTCAAAGATAATAGATAAAATCACACTCGGGAAAGCCAATATCGCGGTATTAGGCAAGGCAATCGAAAAATTAGAAATAACTCCACAGATAATACTTTCCGATAATTTATCTTTTTATAATTCTGCCCCGGTATTTCCTATAGTAAACGGAGACGAGATAAGCATTTCCATTGCAGCCGCGTCAATAATTGCCAAAGTTACAAGAGACGAGATAATGAAAAAATTTTCCCTCATATATCCCGAATATGGCTTTGAAGACAATAAAGGATATGGTACCAAAAAACATTTTTTATGCATAAAAAAGTATGGTCCTTGCCCCATACACAGATTAAGTTTCAAGGGTGTTTTAAGCAACTAAGATGTTTATTTTAAGAGTCGATGCCATATTTTGGTAATGGCTGTTTTTAAAAATTTATTTTTATAAAACGGTATATGTCAAGAAACAATAAAACAATCGGTTCTTTTGGGGAAAGACTGGCTGCAGATTATCTTA
>JAQUMQ010000002.1 GCA_028718045.1 Actinomycetota bacterium | reverse complement strand
ATTTCAAGGATGATGTTGAAAAGTTTGGCGGATTATCAATATCGCAAGCAAATCCTCTTGTCGTCGATGATCTAAAAGATCACAATCTTTTATTCAAGATTCAAAAAATGCTGCATTCATATCCTCATTGCTGGAGGTGCGACAGCAGACTTATTTATTATGCTAAAAAAAGCTGGTATATAAAAACATCAGACATAAAGAAAGACTTAATCGATTCCAATAAAGATGTCAACTGGTATCCGGAACATATAAAAAATGGCAGATATGGAAAATGGCTTGAAAACAATATTGATTGGGCGCTTACAAGAGAAAGATACTGGGGAACTCCGCTTCCGATATGGCAAGATAAAAATGGCCACAAAATATGCATAGGCAGCATCGAAGAATTAAAAAAACTTACGGAAAACGTTCCCGACAATTTAGATTTACACAAACCTTTTGTTGACGACATCAAGATAAAATGTAAAATTTGCGGAGCAGAAATGACAAGAACTCCGGAAGTAATAGATGTATGGTTTGATTCAGGCTCGATGCCTTATGCACAGTACCATTATCCATTTGAAAATAAAGAATTGTTTGATGAAAGTTTTCCCGCTGATTTTATTTGTGAAGCAATTGATCAGACAAGAGGGTGGTTTTACACATTAATGGCGATTTCGACTATGTTGTTTGGAAAATCATGCTATAAAAACGTTCTTTGTCTTGGTTTAATCAATGATGAATATGGACAAAAGATGAGTAAATCTAAAGGCAATATCATAAAACCTTGGGATGTTTTAGACAAGCAAGGTGCAGATGCCTTAAGATGGTATCTTTTTACATCCGTTTCACCATGGCTTCCAAAAAATTTTTCGATAAAAGGAGTAGACGAGGTTATAAGAAAATTTCTGCTGACATTATGGAATACTTATTCCTTTTTCGTTATTTATGCAAATATAGATAACGTAAATCCTTTAAAATACGATCTTCCCGTTAAAGAAAGATATGAGATTGACAGATGGATTATATCTGAGCTTAACATAACCGTCAAAAAAGTAGACGAATTCCTCGAAGCGTTTAACGTAACGGACAGCGGAAGGCTTATCCAGGACTTTGTGGATAATCTTTCGAACTGGTATGTCAGAAGATGCAGAAGGAGATTCTGGAAAAGCGAAGAAGACAAGGATAAAATAAGCGCATATAAAACATTGTATGAATGCCTGTTGACTCTTTCAAAGCTTTGTGCCCCTTATGTTCCTTTTATCAGCGAAGAGATATATAAAAATCTTACCGGAAGTTTGAATACGGGGTATGAAAGTGTTCATCTTGAAAAATTCCCAGATTTTGTCGAATCGAATATCGACATGGATTTAAATTATAAAATGGATATCGCAAGAAAAGTCGTAAGTCTCGGACGATCCGTTAGAAGCAAAATAAACATAAAAATCCGCCAACCGCTTTCCGGAGCTATTATTTATGTTGGAAAAGACAACGAAAAAATCGATGCAATAAATCATTTTAGCGAAATTATAGCAGAGGAGCTTAACGTTAAAAAAATTAGTTTTGCAAATGACTTGGAAGATCTTGTTTCTTATAATATAAAACCAAACTTGAAGCTTTTGGGACCTAAATACGGCTCTTTGTTACCGGTAATAAGAGATACTCTTTTAAACGAAAATCCGATACAAATTGCTCTTAAGGTGAAAAATAATAAAAGTATTTGTATAATTTGCAATGAAAACAAGATCGAGCTTCTTGCCGAGGAGGTTTTAGTCGAAGCAGCGGACAGAAAAGGATTAAGCGTTGAAAGCGATGGAGAAATTACTATCGGACTCGATACAGAGATTTCGGAGGAGCTAATAAATGAAGGGTTTTGCAGAGAACTCATACACCATATTCAAAATATAAGAAAAGAAGCAAATTTTGAAATCGAAAATATTATTGAGACGCATATAAGCTCCGACGAAAAAGCGCAAAAAATCATTTTCGACAATATCGAATTCATCAAAAAAGAGACATTAAGTAAAATTCTGGATTTTGATATGAAGCAGGATTTGTTCATAAAAGAAATTAAAATACAAAACAGTCAAATAAAAATAGGTCTAAAAATAATTGAATAAAACGTTCAAGTACATTGCCTGGCATGCATTTTTCAAATACATTAAACCATATACTTATCAAATGACAATTAAACATGCAAAACGATAAAATAAAGAATAAATATTTTAATTATAATATAAAGCAATTTAAACTCGATTTGTTATTTGCGATATGTGCGATATTTGCAATCGTTGTTGATCAAATTACCAAATACCTTGTTGTCAGATTCATACCTTTGGATAGCCAGATTCAACTGATACCTAATTTTTTATATTTGACTCACATAAAGAACAGCGGAGCAGCTTTTGGAATTTTTCAAGGCAAGATAAACGTATTTATCGTTATATCGGTGATAGCTATAGTTTTAATAATATTTTTAAAAGCAACTTTAAATTTAAATTCTTTTACTTACAACCTCGCACTCGGTTTAATTCTCGGTGGTGCCATCGGCAACTTATTCGACAGGTATTTCGTAAGAGAAGTAACCGATTTTATATATGTCGTTCATTTTGCTGTGTTTAACGGAGCTGACAGTTTCATCAACATAGGGTTTTTTATTTTGCTGGTAATAATTATTAAAAATTATTTTATAAAAGACAGCAAGCATGGCAAAAAGAAAAAATAAAGTAATTTATTCATGAAATATAATGGAAGAAAAAAGTAGCAAGACATTATTTTATGCCGGTCTTAAAGACAAAGGTTTAAGAATCGATAAATTTTTATATGACAAAAATTTAGGTATTTCCCGCAATAAGATACAGAAACTGGCAAGCTCTGGCAAAATAAGATCCTCGGGATTTGTCGTTTCAAAAAATTATATTTTAAAGGGCAGCGAAACTATAGAAATAGATGGTGGTGACGATTTGCCGGCATGTCAATGCGAACCCAAAGCCGAGGATATTAAATTAAGAATAATATATGAAGATGAGTATTTTTTGGCAGTATCGAAAGATGCTGGCATTGTTGTTCATCCCGCACCTGGCCATTATGATAATACTTTGGTTAATGCATTGATTAATCATGATAAAAAGTTACGGGGGATCGGAGGAAGCTTAAGAAACGGAATCGTTCATAGGCTGGATAAAGATACTTCCGGAATAATAGTTGTTGCAAAAGATGAAAAAACATACTTGGCTTTCTTGGAAAAATTCAAGCATAGGTTGGTAAAAAAAACATATGATGCGCTGGTTCTTGGAAGTTTTCAGGAATCGGGAGGAGTAATTAATATGCCTATAGGACGTTCACTCAAAGAAAGAAAAAAAATGAGTATAACTATTAAAGGCAGAGAATCGCTTACAAATTTCAAAGTCATAAGTCAATTCGATAAGTGCGCTCTTGTTGAAGCACATCCGAAAACAGGCAGAACCCATCAAATAAGAGTTCATTTTAGCTATATAAATCATCCGATTGTGGGAGATAGGGATTACGGAAACAAGGAAACTAAAAAGATAGCAAAAGAAATCGGTTTAAGAAGGCAATTTTTGCATGCCAGAGCGATTACCTTTAGTCATCCAATAAGCGGTATCGAAATCGATTTAAATGATCCGCTTCCGATGGATTTGCGACGATGTTTGGAAAAAGTTGGAAGGCAAAGCCTTTGAAAGAATTTACACAAAAAATTTAACGTAATCCGGTTTTTTACAAACATGATTATTTTTTAAGTTTATTATATAATTTAAACAGTTGTTTTTTTAGGTATCGATTTAATTAATTTCAAAAGAACAAAGGAGTGATTTTTTTGGCTAGCATAAGAAGGATTGTGCTGGATGTTTTAAAACCGCATACTCCTAATTTATTGGAACTCGCTACTCAACTTGCAGATTTAATAGGAATTGACGGTGTTGATATCTCTTTGACCGAGATGGATCAGAAGGTTGAAAATGTCAAGATAACCCTCGAAGGATTTTCCATCAATTTTGAAGAGGTGGAAAGAATAATAATACAGTTTGGTGCTTCAATACACAGCGTGGATAAGGTATCCGCAGGGACCAACTTGATTGAAGAAGTTGCAACACAACAGGATTGATATATTGTTTTGATTTTATATTTTTTTTTAAAAATAAACTAATTGAGGTTTTTAATACGATAAATTATTTTCTTTTATTTAATTAATGAGGTATATCAAAAAAACAAAAGCTGGTATATTGTTATATACCAGCTTTTTTGTTTATATTTTATATGCCTAAAACATCTTTTAAAGGCGGTTTATGTTGATCTTATTTCCTGTTTTATGAACACTATGTAAGATATTGCAAAACATATTATCGCCAAAGCAATGATAACAACTATTTGAGGCCAAACTTGGACAAGGCTTTGCCCAAGCGACAAAGGGCTGAGAATCATTTTTGAGATGTCGGCAGTTGTAACAGCTCTTAAAAACAACTGACTTCCGCTTGGCACCAAAAGTACGGTGATTGATTCGGTAAACAGATAAGCAGGTGAAATCCTTTTTATTCCGATGTCAACGCTGAAATTCTTTATTTGTGTTGCGAGAGTTGCACTGCTGCTTACCGGTGCGACCGCATTTGCTATTGCGCTTGCAATAATCTGGATAAAGAAGAAGAAAAAGATCCATATTGCAATTGCGGTAAGAATAGATGTTGCCGTTTTGTCCATTACTACCGAAAACAACATGGAAAGCGCCATCCAGAATGTACCATAACAAACGCAAATGAATATAAAAATAAGTATTCTCAGTATTTCCTCTGAATTCGGCGGAACTCCGATAACACGAAGACCTATCCCTGCTATAATCATTATTATGCTGCTTATTATTATTGCCATCGTTGTAATACCGGCAAGGAATTTGCCATTTATTATGCTATCCCTGTAGATGGGTTGGGAAAGAAGTCTGCTCAGGTTTTTCGAGTTTCTCTCACTGTTTATCGCATCGAAACCGAATACGATTCCCATTATCGGAATGAAAAAACTTAAAAAATACAAGAAAGATGGCAAAACATCTCCTGATGTGGTAAATAACTTTAAGAATACGAATGCGTCTGTCGATGATTGCGCAGCAGCCCTGATATTCTGTATCGAAACGTAAATTGAAGTAAGCCCCGTAAGATAAACAAGGCCAAGTAAAATTAAAAACTTTTTGCTGCCAAAATAATCAGCAAGTTCTTTTCTGTAAATTGTTAGAACGCTTTTCATCCTATACCTCTTTGAAATAGTTTAAGTAAACATCTTCGAGAGAGAAGTCCTTAATGTCCATCTTTGTTAAAATAATGCCTTCCGTATTTGTAATTACCTTTGAAACATCTTGTCTTAAATCGGTATCCGTTCCTATATGGATAGTATTTCCAGTTGAAGTAACCGATTTTATGCCTTTGACGGATTTGATTTTTTCGATGAGCTTTTCCGCATCACCTATGATTTCAACTTCGATCTGATATTTATGACCTCCAAATATGTTCTTGCTTAATTCAGAGATATTGCCTTCCCCAATTAGTTTTCCATTAGACATTATTCCTACTTTATGGCATATTTTTTGGACAAGATTTAACTGATGGGAAGAAATAAGAAAAGTCATGTTTCTTTCCTTGTTCAAGTCTAAAATCGTTGCAAGGATTTGGTTTGCGACTTCCACATCGAGACCTTCTGTCGGTTCATCAAATATTACCAGTTTAGGATCCTTAATCAAAACATCCGCAATTCCAAGTCTTTGTTTCATGCCTTTGGAAAATTGCTTAACGATACGGTTTTTTTCTTTCTTCAAACCAACCAAGTCCAGACATTCATCAATTTTTTGCGGAATTTCCTTTTCCGGTATACCGTTTAATAAAGCAGTATACTCAAGATTTTGTGCCGAAGTCATATCTTCATAAAATCCGACCTTTTCGGGCAGATAACCCGTGTGCCTTTTTATTTTAAGGGGATCTTTTGTTGGAATAAAATCCAAAACAGAAAGTTCTCCCGAAGTAGGTTCGGTAAGTCCAAGCAACATAAGTATAATTGTTGATTTTCCTGCTCCGTTAGGCCCAAGCAGCCCATAAATCTCTCCGTTTGAAATATTCAGATTAAGATTATCAACAACAACTTTATTGCCGTATTTCTTAGTTAAATTTTTAGTACTGATTATATAATTATCCATAGTAAACCTATTGCGATATTGGATTAATAATAAATGTTATTTGAAATTATCTCCTGCCTAATTTAGCAAATATTATTCCTACACCTATGATTACTATAACAATTATACCTATACCTACCCAACCCCAGATAGTAGGTGTCTGAACCGTAACCCTTAATTCCATCTTAGGACTGCTGTTTTCGCTTGTTACGTTTAAAGTAACCATGTAATCACCGGCTATCGTCTTATCAGGTGGGAAAATAGTAACATCTATATCTTTGGTTTTACCTGCATCGATTTTATCTATTTCGTCAGGATTATACTTTATTTTCCAGCCGTCTGGTCCGCTTGATGAAAGTGTGATTTTTTCTATAGATGCAGAACCTGTATTTTTTAATTGAACCGCAAAATGATTGTCTTTGCCTGTAGTGGCTTTCGTGTCATATCGTCCACCTGCAGGAGTAAATGCAAGCTCATAGGTAGCGGTTATTACTGCTTTAAGTTCGGTTTCCGCTTGCAATGTATCGGATGCAGCTTTAATCTTTATTATATAGTCCCCGGGTTCTTGTTTGGTTAAAGGAATTGCCACAAATTTCAAACTTTCTTTTTTGCCTGGAACCATTTTAACTGCCGATATCTCTGTTTGCTCGTATGAAGGTTGGATGGAAACATACCATCCTTCCGGAGCTTCCGCTGTAAGATTAAAAATTGTTTCCTCGGCTCCAATGAAATTAAGGTCAGCCGCAAATGAAAATTGCGAACCGGCTTTTGCCTTAATTTCAGGGTAAGTAACATCAAAATTAATCTCGGACTTTATTTCCGTCGTCGTTGTTTCGTCGTCCGCAAACAACATGCTCGGAAACAAAAATGCAGATGCAATGACCGTTATAAGCGAAACAATTAAAAAAGATTTTTTAAGTAATTGTATTTTTACACTCACTTTCCATGACTCCTTTTCTATGACTGAAATGAATTATTTTTGACCTTTTACTTATATTTAGATTACAAGCTAAGATGAAATTTTATAACTTTAGTTCAAAAAGTCAATAAGATTCGATTAATTTAGCAAGCCAATGCAATGTTTGAAATATTTCCCGATTCGAAATTTCCGATTGGAAAACGGTAAAATCAAGCATGTTTTTTATTAAAACATGATGCAAATACCGTAAGCAATCAACACGGCATTGCAAAATATCGAGTTTTTAATTTATTTTTTATTTAATTTTATTTTTTATTGAAAAATAAAATAAAATTTATTATATTACCTAATAGAAAAATATTAATTGGTACCTTTAAATTAGTCCGGAGAGGCTAAAAGGTTAATTTAAATGATAAATATTATTATTTTAAAAATTTTATATATTATGATGCCTTCTTGCTTATAGAAGCAGGAAGGCATTTTTTTTGCCTAAAAATTATAAATAAATTCAATAATAAAGATTTTTGGTAAATAAAAAAACATGAGAGAAAAAACAACGGTTCTGAATTCAGAGGATATCGAAAGGATAATTAAAAGAATTTCCCACGAAATCATAGAAAGAAATAAGGGAAGTGAAAATATAATATTTATAGGTATACAAAAAAGAGGAGTACCTCTGGCAAAAAGAATAAAGGAAAATATAGAAAGTCTTTTTAATTCGGAAATAAAGCTTGGCAAACTGGATATTTCATTTTACAGAGATGATGTTAACGAGAAAATCAAGCCGGATGTCGATATAACCGATATGCTTTTTGAAATAAAAGGAAAGGATATAATTCTCGTAGACGATGTTTTATTTACGGGTCGTACGATAAGATCGGCTTTGGATGCCATAATGGATTTCGGAAGACCAAAATCAATCCAGCTCGTGGTTTTGATAGACAGGGGACATAGGGAACTTCCTATCAGGGCTGATTATGTCGGTAAGAATATCCCTACTTCGTTAAACGAATTTGTGGAAGTAAAGCTAAGCGAAGTCGACAACGAAGACAAAGTATCGATTTGCTGGATATGATGATAAATGAGATTTTTTATATTGGCTTTGATATGAAGATTATGAAGCTTTTAAGAACAAAAAATAATCAGAGTGATTTATGAATAAGAAAAAAGATATACTTAGTCTGGACGAGTTCGGTGTCGAGCAAATAAGCGAACTTTTGGTTCAAACTGATTCTTTTGCCGAAATACTAAAAAGAGATGTTAAAAAAGTCCCTGCGCTTAGGGGTAAAACTATAATCAATTTATTTTTTGAATATAGCACCAGAACCAAAGTTTCTTTTGAGCTTGCTGCAAAAAGGCTTTCGGCAGATCTTATTAATTTCAATGCATCTTCGAGCAGCTTAAACAAAGGCGAATCTGAAATTGACACGATCCAAACCATTAATTCGATGAAAAATGATTTGATAATCATAAGACACGGTGACAGTGGTTATATAAATTATTTTGCAAAAAATGTAGCTGTCCCTATAGTCAACGCCGGAGACGGTAAGCATGAACATCCGACACAAGCACTTCTTGATCTTTACACGATTTATAAAAATTTCGAAAGCCTGACAGGCTTAAAAATTGCCATCGTAGGCGATATACTAAACAGCAGAGTTGCACGTTCGAACATTAAATTGTTTGGCAAGATGGGTATGGATGTAACGGTCGTAGCGCCTTCTATGCTTATGCCTGAAAATTTTGCGGGTTTTAATACGAAATTTGCAAATAATATCGACGAAGTCATAGGGGATATCGACGTTTTATACATGCTGAGAATGCAGTTTGAAAGGCAGGAAAGGAAATATTATCCATCATTAAAAGAGTATAACAGGTTTTTGTCTTTGAACTTGGCAAGATTCAATTCGATGAAAAAAAATTCCATCGTGATGCATCCGGGACCGGTAAATAGGGGAATAGAAATATCTGGCGAAGTTATGGATATAAAAATTTCAAACACGGATAAAATAAAAATAAATACTCAGGTTTCAAACGGAGTTGCGGTAAGAATGGCGCTTTTATACTATGCGCTTAGCTGAGAGATATGCATGATAAGTTAAGCTGGATATCTTAAAAATTGTTAAATAAATAAGCTTTTATTTAAAGTCAGGAAACTTTATGAATTTTGGTAATTTGAAATCAAAAAGCAAAGAAAACATATTAATAAGAAATGGCTGCATAATAAATCCGAAAGCACAGGAAAAATATAAAGCCGACATTCTGGTGCTTGATGGAATAATAAAAGAAATAAAGAAAAACATAACTTGCGAAAGTGCGGATAATATTCAGGAAATAAATGCGGAAGGTTTGTACGTTTGTCCGGGATTTGTCGACATGCACGTACATTTAAGAGAGCCGGGAAATGAAGAAGAGGAAGATATTGAAAGCGGTGCCAAATCCGCATTGAGGGGAGGCATAACTTCGATGGCATGCATGCCCAATACGTTACCCGTAATTGATTCCTGTTATCTTGTTGAATACATAAAAATGAAAGCAAGGGAAATTGATTATAATGTTTATCCGGTTGCCGCAATTACCAAAAGCTTGAAAGGCGAAGAATTAAGCGAAATCGGATTGCTTGTAAATTCAGGCGCGGTTGCTTTTTCCGATGACGGGAAAGGAGTGCAAAATTCCAGGTTGATGTATGAAGCAATGCGTTACGGAAAGCAGTTCGACGCTTTATTTATATTACATGAGGAAGACGACAATTTTTCAAATGGCGGAATTGTTAATGAGGGATATTATTCTGCCATTTTGGGTCTGGAGGGCATATCCAATCTGAGCGAAGACCTGATGGTTCAAAGAGATATAATGCTTTCAAAAATTTCCGGTGCTCGCATACATATAACCCATGTAAGCAGCGCAAGATCGGTCGAACTTATTTACGGGGCTAAAGCAGACGGTGTAAATATTACGTGCGATACTGCCTGCGAGTATCTGTTTTTTAATGACAGTATTTTAACTAATTATGATACTAACTTTAAAATAAAACCGCCTATAAGGAGCGAGTCCGACAGGCTGGCAATAGTCGAGGGACTGCGTAACGGTACGATAGATGCCATAGCAAGCGATCATGCGCCTCATCTTTTACTTGAAAAAAACAAAAGCTTTAAAGAAGCTTCTTTTGGTTCGGTAGGACTTGAGACGCTATTCAAAGCAAGCCTTACCAAATTGTTTTATGAAGAAAACTTAAGTCTCGAAAAAATAGTTGCTTTGATCAGCTTAAATCCTGCAAAAATATTAAATATCGAAGGCGGGGAATTAAAAACCGGAAGCATCGCAAACATATCGGTGGTCGATATTGAAAGCGAAAACATATATAGCAAAGATAGCATAATATCAAAAAGCAAGAACAGCTCATTTATAGGTCAAAAGCTTAACGGGGAGATTATGTATACCATCGTTAACGGAAAATCAGGCTTTTCAAACAGTTAAAAGTTATTTCGCATTTTTTTAGAAAGGATTATTTTGAAGGCAATTTTAATGCTGCAAGACGGTACGGTATTTATCGGCAAAGGATTTGGAAGCCGGGGAGAAACAATGGGAGAGGTTGTTTTCAATACTTCCATGACGGGCTATCAGGAAATGCTTACGGATCCTTCCTATAAAGAACAAATAGTGACAATGACTTATCCTCAAATAGGTAATTGCGGCGTTAATAATCAGGATGTCGAATCCAAAAAAGTTCAGCTTTCCGGATTGGTTGTAAAAGAGTATCTGGATTATTATAGTAATTGGAGAGCAAAAGCAAGTCTTGATTCATATCTTAAAAAGTACGATATTACCGCAATTTCTGATATTGATACGAGAGAGCTGACAAAACATATACGCATTAAGGGTGCAATGAAGGGAATAATCTCCACGGAAAATTTTGACATAAGTTATTTGAAAGAAAGACTCGACAAATATCATGGTATCGTAGGAAAAGATTTGGTAAAAAATGTAACGTGTGACAAGGCGTATTATTACAATAATAAAAATAAAAATTTTAAATACAGGATTATCGCAATTGATTATGGAATGAAGTTAAATATTCTAAGGTGCCTGGACTATGCAGGTTTCAAGATAAAGGTTGTTCCTTCTTCCACAAATTCGTGCAAAATTTTAAAAGAAAATCCTGACGGAATTTTCTTATCCAATGGTCCCGGAGATCCCACGGCAATTAGTTATGCCATAAAGAATATTTCAGAAATCATTGGCAAAAAACCTGTTTTTGGCATATGCCTCGGCCATCAACTCATGGCATTAGCGTTGGGTGCAAAAACATATAAGCTAAAGTTTGGACATCATGGAGGCAACCATCCGGTAAAAAATCTTATGACAGGAAAAGTTGAGATTACGACGCAAAATCATGGTTTCAATGTCGATCGTAATTCTTTAAACAAGCTGAAGAATTTAAATTATAAAATTACTCATGTGAATTTAAACGACCAAACAATTGAAGGGCTCGAATATGAAAGTTTAAACGCGTTTTCCGTCCAATATCATCCTGAAGCAGGCCATGGATCTCATGATTCAAGATATATTTTTGAGAAATTCGCGCAATTGATAGAAAACTTTTAAATAAATTACTTAATGAGTGTGAATATTAATTGTTAATTACAAACAAATGATTAAATAAATAAAATTTATGCCTAAAAGAAAAGATTTAAAGAAAATATTGATAATAGGTTCAGGTCCGATAGTTATAGGACAAGCTTGCGAATTTGACTATTCGGGAACTCAAGCCTGTAAAATACTTAAGGAGGAAGGCTATAAAGTTGTCTTGATAAACAGTAATCCTGCAACAATAATGACCGATCCTGAATTTGCGGATAAAACATATATAGAACCCATAATGCCGGAATTTGTGGAAAAGATAATAAAAGAGGAAAGACCGGATGCAATATTGCCTACTTTAGGCGGTCAAACAGGTTTGAACATAGCTGTAACTCTTTCTAACGAAAAGATACTCGAAAAATACGGGGTCGAACTTATAGGTGCCGATGTCGATGTAATCAATAAAGCTGAAGATAGGGAGCTTTTTAAGAAAGCGATGAATAATATAGGCTTGTATGTGCCTCCAAGCGGTTATGTAAGTAATTTGATAGATGCTTTAAATATCGCTTCAAAACTTAGATATCCTTTGGTCGTAAGGCCAAGCTTTACTTTGGGAGGTCTCGGGGGAGGTGTCGCATTTAATAAGGAAGAATTTGTAGAGATAGTTACAAGAGGTCTTGATTTGTCACCGGTAAGCCAGGTCTTAATAGAAAAATCAGTTGCGGGATGGAAAGAATTTGAACTCGAAGTGATGAGAGACAAAAACGATAATGTGGTCATAGTATGTTCAATCGAAAATTTTGATCCCATGGGCGTACATACAGGTGACAGCATAACCGTTGCGCCTGCGCAGACATTGACTGATAAGGAATATCAAGCTATGAGAAATGCTTCCATTGCAATAATCAAAGAAATAGGTGTCGAGACGGGAGGTTCGAATATTCAGTTTGCGGTAAATCCCGTAAACGGTAAAATGGCAGTAATTGAAATGAACCCAAGGGTTTCAAGAAGCAGTGCTCTTGCGTCGAAAGCAACCGGATTTCCTATAGCAAAAATTGCTACCAAACTGGCAATAGGTTATACGCTCGATGAAATACCTAACGACATCACTAAAAAAACACCTGCCTGTTTTGAACCTTCGATCGATTATGTTGTTGTTAAGTTCCCGAGGTGGGCTTTTGAGAAATTTCCCGGAACAGATATCAGTCTTACCACAAGAATGAAATCCGTTGGTGAAGTTATGTCGATTGGAAGGACTTTTAAAGAAGCTCTTCAAAAATCGATACGTTCTTTGGAAATAGACAGGTACGGCCTTGACTTAGGAGAAAATGGGCATTTAAAAGAGGAAGACTTAAAATATATGCTATCGGTTCCGAATCAGGATAGAGTATTTTATATTAAACATGCATTTGAGATAGGCAAAACAGTCGAAGAAATTTATGATTTTACGAAAATAGACCCGTGGTTTTTGAACAACATAAAAGACCTGGTTGATTTTGAAAAAAATTTTAAAACCATTGAATTGGAAGATTTAAATTACGAAAAGTTGCTTGAGGCAAAAAAGTTAGGGTACTCCGATATCCAGATTGCATATTTCTTCGGTACCAAAGAAACGGAAATAAGAAATTTAAGAAAGAAATTAAATATAAATGCGGTTTTTAAAACCGTGGATACATGCGCGGCAGAATTTGAAGCTTATACACCTTATTATTATTCAACTTACGAGTCGACCAGCGAAACCGTTAGCTCAGATAAAAAGAAAATAATCATTCTTGGCAGCGGTCCTAACAGAATAGGACAGGGAATAGAATTTGACTATTGCTGCGTACATGCTTCTTTTGCGCTTCACGAAAAAAGATATGAAACAATAATGATAAATTGCAATCCCGAAACCGTAAGTACCGATTATGATACCTCAGACAGACTTTATTTCGAACCGTTGACATATGAGGATGTCATGAATGTTATTGAAGCAGAAAATCCCGTCGGAGTTATAGTCCAGCTTGGCGGTCAAACACCTCTTAAGCTTGCACTGAAACTTCAAAACTCCGGAGTAAAAATACTTGGCACGTCTCCTGACAGTATCGATCTTGCCGAAGACAGGAAAAGATTCGGGGCAATTTTGAATATGCTTTTAATACCTCAACCAGAGAACGGAACTGCATTAAATATAGATGAAGCAAAAAAGATTGCATCAAAAATAGGGTATCCTTTGCTAGTAAGGCCTTCTTATGTACTGGGAGGCAGAGCCATGGCTATAGTTTATCATGAAGATGAACTTGTCAATTATGCTGAAAATGCGTTTAAGGTTTCCGAGGGGTTTCCAGTTCTTATTGATAAATTCCTTGAGCAGGCGACGGAAGTCGATGTCGATGCAGTATTTGATGGTGAAGATATTTTTATCGGAGGCATAATGGAACATATCGAAGAGGCAGGAATTCACTCGGGAGACAGTGCATGTGTCGTTCCCCCGTTTGCCTTAAGCAGCGAAATTATTGAAAAAATAAAAGAATATACTTATGAGATAGCCAAAGCGTTAAAAGTCGTAGGCTTGATTAACATTCAATATGCTGTAAAAAATTCTGTCGTGTATGTCTTGGAGGCTAATCCGAGAGCTTCCAGGACCGTTCCTTTTGTAAGCAAATCGATAAAAGTTCCTTTGGCTAAAATTGCGGCAAGAGTGATGGCAGGCGAAAAATTAAAAAATATCGATTTTAAAAGAACTGATTCAAACAATCTTGGATATTTTAGCATAAAAGAGGCGATCCTACCTTTTAACAGGTTTCCCGGTACCGATACATTGCTTGGACCTGAAATGAAATCCACAGGCGAAGTCATGGGGATAGATAAGAATTTTGGGATTGCCTTTGCCAAGTCTCAACTTGCGGTAAATCAAAAATTTCCTCATGAAGGTACCGTGTTTATTAGCGTAATCGACAGAGACAAAAAAAGTATCGCAATTCTTGCAAAGAAAATATCTGAGCTGAAGTTCAAAATAATTGCGACAAAGGGAACAGGCCAGTACCTTGAAAGAATAGGAATAAAATGCGACAAAGTCTTAAAAATAAGGGAAGGAAGGCCAAATGTTCTCGATATGTTAAAGAATGGAGAAATAAACCTTATAATAAATACGCCAGAGGGAAGCGAAGCCAGAAGCGATGGCTATTATTTAAGGACGGCGGCGTCCTTGCTGAATATACCTTGCATAACGACAATGTCAGGAGCAAGTGCCGCAATTCAAGGAATATGTGAGTTGAGATTGAATCCCAATATCAATGTTAAGGCAATACAGGACTACTAAATGAAATTAATAAAAGGAGAGATAGTTTCAAACGAAAGGATAGGCAACAATCTTTACAAGACGACCATTTTTTCACCCTATATAACAAAAAATGCGGTTCCAGGTCAGTTTATAAATATAAAATGTTGCAGTGACAATACGGTCGATCCATTGTTGCGAAGACCATTTTCGATTCATGATGTTGAATATGATTTTAAAGTTTTTTCTATAATGTATGAAGTAAAAGGCAATGGAACGCATTTTTTATCGAAATTAAATGCGGCTGACGTAATTGATTTTGTCGGTCCTCTCGGCAATGGAATAAATATAAACAAAATTGAAAATGATGATTTTTTACTTATAGGAGGGGGCATCGGCATAGCTCCTTTGTATTTTTTTGCGAAGGTTCTTTTGGCAGAAAATAAAAATGTTTTTTTTGCCGCCGGTTTTAAAGACGGCAATTTCTTGCTTTTTGATAAAATGCTTGAACGGTTAAAAATAAATTATGAAATTTACTCGGAAAATGGAATGCATGGCTCGAAAGGCATGATTACCGATTTTATAAAGAAAAGAATTGATGATTTCAAAGAATACGACATATATTGCTGCGGGCCTGTCGAAATGTATAAAGCGCTTCAAAATATTTTTTGTTTAAAAAACATAAGAGCAAAAGCTTTGTTCGAAGAAATTATGGCTTGCGGCATAGGAGTTTGCAAAGGCTGCGTAATGAAATTCAAAGACAACCAAAACGGATATATATATAAATCCGTATGCAAGGACGGACCTTTGTTTGATTTATCGGAGGCAGTATTTGAACAGTAATGACAATCCGGGAATTTCCGTTAAATTAGGAAGTATTAGGCTTAAAAACCCAATAGTTATGTGCTCCGGCACTTTTTCCAGCGGAATTGAATATAATAATTTTTATGACGTATCGATGCTCGGTGCCATAACTACTAAGAGTTTTTCATTAAAGCCGCGTGAAGGCAACAAACCACCAAGGTTATGCGAAACTTCTGCCGGGCTTTTAAATTCGATAGGACTACAAAATGAAGGAATAGATTTTTTCATATATGAACATCTACCATTCATAAAAAGAGAAAGATTCAACACAATATTGAGCATGCTCGGCTCTGATGTCAATGAATTTTCGGATCTTGCTGTTAAAGTAAGAAATATAGAAGAAAACCTTATTGCAGTTGAACTGAATTTATCATGTCCGAATATAGAAAAGGGAGGCATGTCTCTCGGCTTAATACCCGAGGAAGTCGAAAATGTGACGGCTACCGTCAGGAAGATATTAAACATACCTGTCATCGTAAAACTTAGTCCCAACATTGAGAATTTACCGGAGATAACTCTTAGAGCAAAAAATGGCGGAGCAGAAGCCGTTTCGCTTATCAACACCGTTGTCGGTATGGCAATAGATATAAACACTTTTAAACCCAAGCTCGGAAATGTAACAGGCGGTCTTTCAGGTCCTGCAATAAAACCAATTGCCCTTGCAAAAATTTTTAATTTACATAAGGAAAAAATTCTGCCGATTATCGGAATGGGCGGAATATTTAGCTGGGAAGATGCAATAGAATTTATACTGGCCGGTTCAAGTGCGGTAGGGCTTGGAACGGTAAATTTTGTGGATTTGCAAGCCGGTAAGAAAATTTTAGACGGTATCATTGACTTTATGAACAATAAAAATATTTTAAATATCGGCGATATTATTGGAAAAGTAAAGGCAGGGTAGATTTTAATGGATTCTCATAGCGAAAAAAATATAAATTCGAAGACAGCATTATTAAGAAATAATCTCAAAGTAAAAGACCGGCTCATATTAAGTCTTGACGTATCAAGCAAATTTGAAGCAATGGAAGTTTTGAAAAAAGTAAGCGACAGTATTTCGACAATAAAAGTTGGCTTGGAGTTAATTTATAATGAAGGTTTGGAAATAGTCGATATGGTAAAAAAGGCTGGCTACAAAGTTTTGCTTGATGCAAAACTTATGGATATTCCAAATACGGTAGCCGGAGCATTACGCGGGATAAACAAGATAGATGTCGGTATGATTACGATTCATACCTCCGGCGGCACCTCCATGTTGAAAAATGCAAGCGAAACCTTAAATGAAATTTGTATTCAAAAAAATAAAAGCAAACCCTTGCTGTTCGGCGTAACGGTATTGACAAGTCTCGATGACGATGATTTGAAAAAATTAGGATACGATCTCAAATTCACCGAACTTGTTTTAAGAATGGCAAAAGTTGCGATAGATTGCGATATAGACGGCATAATATGCTCTCCAAATGAGGTAAAGCTTTTACGTGAAAACTTTGGTCACGGCTTTCTGATCGCAACACCGGGAATAAGACTTGCACAAGATAACCCAGGAGATCAAAAAAGAATAAATACACCCGAGAAAGCCATAAGAGATGGTTCCGATTTTTTAATTGTCGGTCGTTCGATTATTAAAAATACCGATATTAAGGGTAAAATAAATTCATACCTTGATAAAATAGAAGGAGAGCTTGAAAATGATACGGATAATTGAGCAAAACACAAAAATAGATATGCTGAAAATGCTTAAGGATACAGAAGCGATTATGGAAGGTCATTTTAAATTAACTTCCGGATTTCATAGCCAGTACTATTTACAATGCGCAAAACTTCTTCAATATCCTGACTTAACATACAAAATTACAAACGAAATTCCCGATATAATAAATAAAGAAATCATCGAGAGGGTCAATACCGTTATCTCACCGGCAATCGGTGGAATAATTTTCGGATATATGCTAGCGTTTAAACTGAACAAAAGGATGATTTTTGCGGAACGCAAAAATGAAAAAATGGAAATCCGCAGAGGCTTTGAAATAAAAAAAGGTGAAAAATTGATAATAGCCGAAGACGTAATCACAACCGGCGGTTCCGTAAAAGAAATAATTGAAATATGCAGAGAAAGCGGTGCTGTTGTTGAAGGGATTGTTTCGATGGTTAACAGGTCTTCAAATGTTGATTTCGGTATTCCTTATCATTATCTTGTAAAATTTGATATTGAAAAATACGATCCCCGTGATTGTCCTTTGTGTAAGAAGGGAATAAGCCTTTATTATCCAGGAAGCAAGAAAAATAATTGAATTTTAAAAACTTATTTATTTTAATCAATTCGTTTGCTTTCATGTTTCTACTGTTTATAAGGTAAATATTTTACAAGGAGATTTTTAAGTGAATATCCCGTTTATTTCCAAAGAAAAAAGGGAAGAAAGCCTTAAGAAAGCCAGGCATTATAAGATACAAAGATCGAAAATAAAAAAATCGCTAAAAAATGGCGAAATATGTCTTTGCGATATTTTTGAAAATAATGAAGACATAAAAGATATTGTTGCAAATATCAAGATTGTTGATATAGTAAAATCTCTTCCAGGAATAGGCGAAATAAAAGCAAAAAATATTTTAAAAAAATTATGTATAAGCGAGAAAAAAACTTTAAAGGGACTTGGGGAAAAACAAAGGGAAAATTTTAAAAAATATTTCAATATAAAATGATGCTTATCGTAGCACTAAATCAATATATAAGTTATATCATAATGTAGGATATAACATAAATAATGTTTTCATGTGGGGGATGTTTATCGATAGTGTTAATCAATGGATATGATAAAAAAAAAGGTACTTTATTTGTAATATCCGGTCCTTCCGGAGTCGGTAAGAGCACGTTGGTTAAGGAAGCATTGTCTGGTTTAGATAATTTCGCGAGATCAATTTCCGTAACGACCAGACCGAGGAGACCTGATGAGAATGAAGGAGAAAATTATTATTTTTTAAGTCAGGCTGAGTTTAAAAAAATGATTGACGATAACGAGTTTTTAGAATGGGTCGATTACTGCGGATATTATTATGGAACACCTAAAAGTTTTGTTGAAGATAAGCTGGATAAAGGGTTAAACATAGTTCTTGAGATAGAAGTAATAGGAGCAATGCAGGTAAAAAAGAATATGCCGCAGTCTTTTTTGATTTTTATTACCGTACCCGATGTCAATTATCTAAATGAGAGATTAAAAAAGAGAGCGACTGAATGTGATGATGTTATTTTAAAAAGAATTGAAAAAGCAAAAGAAGAAATGAAATACGAAAAATATTATAATTGCATAATTATTAATAATAATTATAATGAGGCTTTAAAAAATTTAAAACATGTATTAACTTCTAAAGGTGGAGGAATTTATAAATGAGTTTACCTAATATCGATGAACTAATTGATAAGGTGGATAGCAAGTATACCTTGTGCATCGAAATGGCAAAAAGAACAAGGGAGTTGGCTGATTATTTTCAGGCAAAGAAAAACATGGAAAGGACAAATATTATAGAACCGCTTATAGAAACCAACTCGATTGATCCGTTGGAAATCGCTTTTAACGAGATAAAAGAAGGCAAAATAGACTACGTAAGAGTGAAAGATGGAATTAAATGATAATGACCGCAGAATTTTAAAGGACAAGAAAATAATTCTGGGAGTGACAGGCGGTATAGCTGCCTATAAAGCTGCTTATATTTGTTCCATGTTGGTAAAAGCAAAAGCCAGGATATTTCCTGTTTTTACAGACAACGCATTAAATTTTATCAGTCCCGTTACTTTAAGTGCCATAAGCGGAAATAAAGCAATAACAGGTATGTTTGAAAACCAGGAAAAAATATATCATGTAGATCTTGCCCAAAGCTCGGATGCAATACTTATTGCTCCGGCAAGCGCAAATACGATTTCCAAAATAGCTTGCGGTATTTGCGATAATTTTTTAACTACTGCTGTGGCAGCTTCGAAATGTCCTGTTTTAATCGCACCGGCGATGAATGAAAGAATGTGGTCTAATCCTATAATTCAAGAAAATATAATAAAATTAAGGGAGTTGGGAAATTATTTTTTTTGTGGACCATCCGAAGGCTATCTCGCATGCGGCTCTGCAGGGATGGGGAGACTGGAAAAAGAAGAGAAAATAATTGAAAATCTTATCGACTTGCTTAATACAAGCAATGATCTAAACGGAAAAAACGTATTGATCACTGCCGGAGGCACAAAGGAAAGTATTGATGCCGTAAGATATATTTCTAATTATTCGAGCGGTAAGATGGGGTATGCTCTTGCAGCCGAAGCAAAGTTCAGAGGTGCTCAAAAAGTAATATTGATAAGCGCTTGCCAGGATATGGGTAAAGCTTACGGAGCCGATACTTATTTCGTAAACACTACCAAAGAGATGAAAGAAAAGATTCTGGAATTTTTCGATGGTATGGATGTAATAATAATGGCTGCTGCCGTTTCCGATATAATACCAGAAAAAACTTATGAATATAAGCTTAAAAAAAACCAGGATCTGATTTCTAAAATAAAGTTTATCGAAAACGAGAATATTTTAAAAATTCTTTCAGGTTTAAAAAGCAAAAAACAAGTATTAGTGGGATTTGCCGCGGAGAGTGGAGAAAATATCGAATATGGGCTTGAGAAAATAAAAAGAAACAAAATCGATATGATTGTAGTCAATGATATTTCAAGGAATGATATAGGTTTTAAAAGCGATTATAATGAAGTCGTAATTATCGATTATAAAGGTGAAATCAAAAAAATCGCTAAAGAAAAGAAAAGGATCATCGCAAGAGAAATAATAAATGAGATTATAAAAAAATTAGATTAAAAAAAGTTTTATATTGCAGGAGGAAGATCATGGCAAAAGGCGGGAATCATTTATTTACTTCGGAATCCGTAACGGAAGGACACCCTGACAAAATGTGCGACCAGATATCGGATGCCATTCTTGACGCTATCATTATCGATGATAAAAAAGCAAGGGTAGCGGTAGAAACTTTAGTAAAAACGGGGCTTATTGTCATTGCGGGGGAAGTTACCACGGATACTTACGTGGAAATACCCGACATAGCCAGGCATGTCGTAAGGGATATAGGCTACACGAGAGCAAAATATGGTTTTGATGCGGACACATGCGGAGTTGTAGTCAGCCTTGGTAAGCAATCTACTGACATAGACATGGGTGTTTCAAAAGCATTGGAAGCAAAAGTTGGCAATGGTTATAGCGATGAATTGGATTTGCAAGGTGCCGGAGATCAAGGGATGATGTTTGGTTATGCATGCAATGAAACTCCTGAATATATGCCTCTTCCGATAATGCTGGCACATAAGCTTGCTCAAAGACTGGCAGAAGTAAGGAAGTCAGGAATGATCCCATATCTTAGGCCGGATGGGAAAACACAAGTTACCATAAAATATGAAAATTGGAAACCGGTCAAAGTCGAAAATATCGTTATATCGACACAGCATAAACCAGATATCAGTATCGATAGCCAGATTGCTCCCGATATGAAAGAATTTGTAATAAAACCAATAATTCCGGAGAAGTATTTAAATGATGATTTTAAAATATATGTGAATCCCACCGGTGCTTTTGTTGTGGGTGGACCAATGGGAGACAGCGGACTTACGGGAAGAAAAATCATAGTGGATACTTATGGCGGTATGGCAAGGCACGGCGGCGGTTGTTTTTCGGGAAAAGATCCGTCAAAAGTCGACAGATCTGCTGCATATGCTACAAGGCATGTTGCGAAAAATCTGGTAGCTGCTGGTGCTGCCGAAAAAATAGAAGTTCAGATAGCATATGCCATAGGAGTTTCCCATCCCGTTTCGATAATGGTTGAAACTTTCAATACCGAAAAAGTCGATAGAGAAAAAATTGAAGATTGTATCAAAAATTTGTTTGATCTTCGTCCCGCCGCAATAATTAAGAACCTGGATCTGCTTAGGCCGATATACAGAAAGACTGCGTCATACGGTCATTTCGGAAGAAGCGACAGAGACTTTACCTGGGAAAGATTGGACAGAGTTGATGATATAAAAAGTTATTTGGGTTTATAATTTTTTACTTAAAAAACAACTTAAAGCTACCCGGGTATAAATTATTTCGGGACTAATTATAAAAAGCGACTTTATTATAATAAGATAGATATGCTGTCTTTATCTTGATGATCGCCGTGTTTTAAAAAATAATCTTCCAACTAAAATGATGAATACTTTTGTCGAAGTATATTTAAATTTAAAAACTTCTGAAATATACTCGTCATTTGATTATTTGATACCGGATGATTTGAAAAAAAGCATAAAAGTCGGAAGTCTTGTTTTGGTTCCTTTTGGTAACCGTCTCGAGGCAGGATTTGTGAGCAGGATAAAAAGCAGATCATCATTTAAAGATACTTCAGGCAAAGAAATCAAAGAGATAAAAGATATCTTATTTACAAAAACTTTTTTTGATTTAAACAAATTAAAGTTGGCTCATTGGCTAAGTTTTTACTACATGTCTTCGATGGGAAGTGCCTTAAAGCTTTTCATGCCGCCGGGTTATAAATATAAATATACGCGTTACATATTTTTTAATAAATTAAAATATGATTTATCTGAAAAGTATCCGGTATTTTCAAAAATAAGTTTAAAAGAAAAATATGACGAAAAAGAGTTAATAAAACTGTTGTTGAAAAATGGGGGTATCACTAAAAACAAAGTTGCAAACATTCTGGCAAAACTTAAGAAAGAAAACTATATAACAATCAAACATGTGCTGGTTGAATCGAAAATTAAGCCCAAATTTATAAATATCTTTAAAATAAACAAAAAAGAGATCCAAAAAAAAGACAGTTTTTCTTCGGTAAAAAATGTTATTCAAAAACAAGTGGTAGAATTTCTTACGAATAACCCTGAAGCCGAAGAAAAAGAAATCATGGAAAAATTAAAAGCGACTCCTTACAGTCTTAAAACTTTACTTGAAAAGAATTTGATAATAAAAGAAAAAAAGATATCAAAAAGAGATTTCAATTATGATAATTATTTAAATAATCTCAATAAAAGAAATAATTTCAAGTTAACCGCTTACCAGGAAAATTGTATCGGTGCCGTAGCCGGGATTATGGGTAAAAATATTCATCATAAATTCTTAATCGAAGGCGTTACTGGCAGTGGTAAAACGGAAGTATATTTAAGATGTGTCGAAAGTGCTTTGGAAAATAAAAAAAGTGCTTTAATTTTGACACCCGAAATCTCGCTTACCCCTCAGCTTTACTCGAATTTTAAGCAAATTTTTGGGCACGGACTTGCGGTATATCATTCAGGAATGAGCGAAAAC
>JAQUMQ010000001.1 GCA_028718045.1 Actinomycetota bacterium | reverse complement strand
TATTAATTTTATTATTGACTATACTTTCAATCTTCTCTGTTTTGTGATTTTCTAAAATAAACAATACTTCTTCATTAAGTCTATCTTTTAAAGGTTTGCTTCCTTTTTTTAACCAATTTTCATAATTATCTCTATTGAATAATTTTGGGAAAAAGAATTCTTTTTTAAATAATCTTACGGTTGAATCTTCAAGTAGATAATTACCACCAGGACCTACTTTATTAATTACATCCCTCATAAGAGTTGCCTCATTTACTTTTATCCCCTCGAATACTTTTTTCATTTTTCTAATTATCTCGTTGGACATTACTACTAGTTCAAGGCAACCAGTTAAGGATGATTGCAAAAATCCCAGGTCATGTATAATATTTGCACCAGAAAGACCCGCAAATATTATTGAATCAGTTACTTCTATCGCTGCTTGTTCGTCTACTGTTTTTGCATCTGTACATCCTGCTGTAGAAAACATGGGAATTTTTAAATTTCTGGATATCTCAGTCAGCGCTACTGACATAGATAAAAATTCAGGTGAAGCACCAGGCATTATTAATGTTGACATATCCAAATTTGAAATAACTCCTCCCATAAACACCTGAGCGCCAGGTTTGATTAATTGAGTCAAAACTATTCCAGAAAGTGAATCACAAAGAGCAATGACCAGAGTACCAGCTTTTGTTACTGGAGATGTTGCACCAGCCATAGGACATGGAGCATAGATCAATGGAATATCATTTTCAACAGAAAAAATTAATTTTTCTAAAACATCCTTAGAATGCATAAGAGGAGAACTTGGTTCAAGATACAAAATAAAATTTGGTTTTAATTTAAAATCTTCTTTACTCCCGCTTATCAATGCTGCAATACTATAGATTTTCTCCAAATTATTTTTATTTTTTGCAGTTACAATTAATGGTTTTATAGTATTTTTTAACATTAACGCATATTGATGAATTAAATGATTCTCGGGTGATTTTTCGCTTGCTCTGCTTAAAGACATATGAAAATCTATCTCATTAAGATGATCGGATACTATCGCAGAATTTATGACATCTTGACTAGTGGAGGGTCTTCTTTCTTGAGTATAAGGATCTATAAAATTTGGGCAATCTGAACCAGTTCCATAATGAATTATCCCATCTTCCATAATCATTGCCGGTTCGCTAATTCTATTATATATAGTTATTCTTTCAGGTATACTATTTAAAGTACTTTTTACCAATGAATTTGGAATATGCACTATATTGTCATCTTTTATAATACAACCATTCTTTTTAAATATTTCTACTGCTTCTGTACTAAATACTTTTACTCCTGTTTTTTCTAATATATCCATGCTCGCATTAAAAATTTCTTTGATTTCATCACTTTTCAATATATTGAACCTAAAATTACTTTTAAAAAATTTCTCCATTTAACTCCTACCTATCAATTTAATTAGGGTTTAAATATTATTCTTGATATAAATAAAAATTTATTAAAAGACCTCTGCCATATACTCTAATATTTGTATTTATTTTCTATTGTTTCATACATTGTTAACACATTCATCGAATAACAAATTTTTACCTTTCAAATCGTACCTTAATTAATATTCCTTATTATATATGACATTTAACCATATGATTGTCGTTAACTTCTCTAAATTCCGGATTCTTAATCCCGCAAATATCCTTTTTTAAAAAACATCTATCATAAAAAGGACATATCTTTCTGTCATGGACTTCCTTTATCTCGCCGTCAATTTTCAGTCTTTCGCTTTTTTTATTCGGATTTGTTGTGGGTATTGAAGACAGCAGAACTTTTGTATATGGATGGCACGGATTACTAAACAATTCATTTGTCTGTGCCTGTTCGACTATCTGTCCTAGATATATAACCGCTACTTTATCACTTATGTTTTTAACTACGGCAAGATCATGAGAAATAAATATTAAGCTAAATCCATACTCTTTTTTCAACTGCTTTAAAAGCCTTATTATTTGTGCTTGAACAGAAACATCCAAGGCAGATGTCGGTTCATCGGCTACAAGTATTTTCGGTTTCATGGAAAGTGCACGGCATATTCCTATTCTCTGCTGTTGCCCTCCACTAAGTTCAGAAGGCCATCTATAATAAGTATTTTCATCTAAACCTACTTCCTCTAGCAAGCTCATAACTTTGTTTTTTATGTTAGCAATAGATTCTATTTTATTAATAAGCATAGGTGTTTTAAGGAGACTCCCGATTTTTTTTCTAGGATTTAATGATGCACTTATATTTTGAAATATCATTTGTACTTCTTTTCTGTAAATTCTAAATTCATTTCTGCTATAACTTGAAAGGTCTATGCCCTTATAATAAAGCTTTCCTTCTGTTTGCTTTTCAAGACTCACGATAATCTTGCCGAGTGTCGATTTCCCACAGCCGCTTTCTCCCACTATACCAAGAGTTTCACCATAACCTAAATTTAAATTGATGTTGCTTAGAGCTCTAAGCTTACCACTTGCACTAAAATTCGATCTGCGAAAATCCTTTACTATATTTTCGAGACATATTATATTATCCTTTATATTAACCATTATTCTCCTCAATCTTTTTTGTGTATTTAAAACACCTTACTTTATGATTAAGGCAAACATTGATTATCGATGGTTTTTCTTTATAACATTTTTCCATCTGATATCTGCATCTTGGTGCAAATTCGCAACCAGCTATTTCTTCAGTCATCAAAGGAGGTTTCCCTTCAAGCGGTATAATATCTTCATTGCTTTCAATCTTTGGTATGCATCTGAGCAATGCTTTAGTATAAGGATGTAAAGTATTATTAAATAGTTCAGTTGTCTCTGCTTGCTCAACTATCTGGCCTGCATACATAACTAATATTTTAGTGCATGATTCAAACACCAGTCCAAGATTATGTGTTATTAAAAGAATGCTTGTTTTAAAATCTTTGTTTATCTGCCTAATAAGATCTAGTACCTGAGCTTGTATGGTTACATCCAGGGCAGTAGTGGGTTCGTCCGCAATCAACAGCCCGGGGTTACAGCATAATGCCATAGCTATCATGATTCTCTGACACATTCCCCCACTAAATTGATGAGCATATTCCTTTAATCTCAATTTGGCATCCGCGATACCGACTTTATCAAGATACTCTATAGCTATTCTTTCCGCTTCTCTTTTATTTACAGTTTGATGTGTAATAATATTTTCCATTAATTGATTGCCGATTGATATAACAGGATTTATTGACGTAATAGGTTTCTGGAAAATCATATTTATTTCTTTTCCTCTTATTTTTTGCATTTCTTTATCATTTAATTTTAATAAGTCACGCCCTTTATAAAAAATTCTTCCTCCCGCGATATATCCTGGAGGACTGATCAATTTTAATATAGATAATGATGTAACGCTCTTACCTGAGCCCGATTCTCCCACCAGCCCTACCATTTCACCTTTTGAAATTTCAAAGCTTATGCCATCAACTGCTCTTAATATATTATCTTCATTTTTAAAATAAGTTTTTAAATTACAGACTTTTAAGAGTTCATCCATACTTTCAACTACTTTCATAATTTATATCTTACTAAGCTGAGGATTGTATTTTTTGTACAGCTCGTCGCCAATTATGGCAAATGAAAAACAAATCAATGCAATTAAGGTACACGGAGCTAAAAGTATATGCGGTGCAGTATTTAAATATGCTCTCCCTTCATTTACCATAGAACCCCAGTCTGAAATAGGTGGCTGCACTCCCAATCCCAAGAAACTTAATCCTGCAGTTGCTTGAATCATTAAAGAAATGTCACTGACAATAATAGTACCCGCTGTCGCAAAAACATTAGGGAAAAGCTCGCCTATTAATATTCTAGGTTTACTGTAGCCGAGAATTTTACATGCACTTACGAATTCTCTTTCTTTTAGCGAAAGCGTCTCTCCTCGTATCAATCTTATGTTTCTTGGAACAGTCGCAATCATTACTGCTAAAACGGCATTTTTCAAAGAAGGTCCCAAGACAGTTACAAAAACCAGAGCAAGAAGCATAAAAGGAAAAGCAAGCATTATATCAACTATTCTCATTATTATATTATCTAGCACACCTCCGATATAACCAGAAATTAATCCGATAATTGCTCCTATTAGCATTGCTAAAATAGAAGGTACAATACCGGCGATAAGCGAAACTCTTGCACCATAAATAAGTCTGCTTGCTATATCTCTGCCTACATTGTCGGTACCCAAGATATGTCCTGGACTGCCAACCGGTAATAACCTGCTGTCTATGTCTACATAATCAGGATCATAAGGAACTATATATTCAGCAAATATTGCAGACAATGCAATCACAGCAATAAAAATCACTGAGATAAGAAATAGTTTATTTTTTAATTTTTTTCTTCTTTTATTTTTATCGGTCATTTACAACCAACCTTGATCATTCATATTTTATTCTCGGATCAATTAAAGAGTAGGAGAAATCAACAATCAAATTTATTAACACATAGGAAAATGCGATAAATAATGCTCCTCCCTGGACCATTGGATAGTCTCTCATCAATATTGCATCAACCATCATTTTACCCATACCGGGTAATGCAAATATCGTTTCTACGATAACCGCCCCTCCCAACATGCTTCCAAACATAACCCCTGTATTAGTTACAACTGGTATAAGCGCATTTCTCAATACATGACCGAACAAAATCCTGATGGGTTTTATTCCTCTTGCATTTGCGGCTATTATATATTCTTCTCTTATCACTTCAAGTACTGATGACCGTACCAATCTTACGGTTGCTGCTGATGATGCGCCTGCTAATGTAAGTGAAGGCAATATCATATGTCTAATCACATCTAAATAATTGGTATTTCCACTCACTGACTCAAAACCCACAGGTGGCAGTAAATTTAGTTTAACTGAAAAAACAAACATAAGAAAAAGCCCTAGCGCAAAATCTGGTATCGTCAATACGGCTATTGGAACAGCTGATAAAATTTTATCAACCGCTTTATATTTCCCGCTGCTTGATATAACAGCAGCAAAAACCCCAATCAAGAGCCCTACCACGACAACAACTAATGACGCACCTATGGTTAATGTTAACGTAACCGGAAATTTTTTTAATATTATGCTAATGACTTTATCTCTTAAAAAAATGGAATCACCCATATCGCCGGTAACCATTTTTTTCATCCACATTATATATTGAACTATAATTGGTTTATCTAAACCATACTCAGCATTAAACTTAGCTATGAATTGAGGGTCGGACGACTGCGAACTGCTTAACATTAATGAGGCAGGATCACCTGGAATCATCCTTATTAAAAAAAACACAACTATTGATATGCCTATTAGCACAGGTATTATTGATATTAGTCTCTTTATGATATATTTTTTCATTTTTGTTTCTGTTAATGGGTAGGAATGATATAATGATGTATCCTACCCATTATAAATCATAATATTATTTAAAATATGCTCTTGTAAGATCAGATATCCAATTTGGTCTTATATATAATCCCTCAACATCATCGCGAGCAGCCACAACAAACATATTCCTGACACTAAATATCCATGGAGGATCATCAGCTATAATTACCTGGAGTTCTTCAAGCAATTTATCACGCTGTGCCTTATCCATCATATTTTTAGCTTGTTCCATTATCTTATCTGCATCAGCGTTTTCATATTGCGATATATTCCATCCATCAGGTGATTTATCTTTTGAGTACCATCTTTGAAAATAAGCACCGAGGTCCGGATATGGAGTAGCCCATCCTGACAAACATAAATCAAAAGTGTCCTTATTGAATACGCCAACCTTTGGATCATAAAAAGAAGCCGAATCAATAACTTTGATCTCAAGATCCACACCGACATCTTTTAAATTCTGTTGCAATAAAAGATACCAAGGTTTATATGAATCATCAGGATTGGTTACTAAAGTAAGTTTCAGACCATTTTCATATCCAGCTTCCTTTAGCAGTTGCTTTGCTTTTTCAGGATCATAGTCATATCTTTGTACATCGGAATTAAAAGCAGAAGCACCTTCAACCCATGGATAATACTGTGCAACAAGCCTTCCTTGGTTGACTTCTTCCAACTTTTTTTTATCATAAGCATAGTTTAGAGCTTGCCTAACTCTTTTATCTTTCAAAGCTTCTTTAGAGCAGTTAAATACCCAAAATTCATTAACCATTGTAGGAAATTTATATACTTTTACTCCAGAAGTTTTTTCAAGAACAGCAATTTGATCCGCTGGTACTCGCGTAATTACATCAACATTTCCTGCTAACAAATCCGCAATTTTTGATTGATTATCCGGATTAATTTTAAATATTATGTTTTTAATTGCCGGCTTATCCCCCCAATAATCCTCATTTCTTTCAAGTACGGCTTTTACTCCTTGTTCATATGAAATGAATTTATAAGGACCAGTACCTACAGGATTTAAGGTGTAATCTTTGCCATATTTTTCTACAGCAGTTGGACTCTGGATATAGCTGGAGTAAAGACCCATTTTCCATAAAAGCATTGGGTCCGGAATATCAGTTGAAACACGAACTGTAAAATCGTCGATTTTTTCCATTTTTAAATCGGCTATATATGATGCATATGGAAAATTCCCTTGTTT
The DNA here is from genome assembly GCA_028718045.1 of Actinomycetota bacterium. Lineage (GTDB taxonomy): Bacteria > Actinomycetota > Humimicrobiia > Humimicrobiales > Humimicrobiaceae > JAMDDL01. Next base: position 19,287 of record JAQUMQ010000001.1, on the reverse strand, counting down.
GTTATATTCATTATTCGTATCTGTTACTCTGTTGAAATTAAATAAAACAGCATCCGCATTCAATTCGGTGCCATCTTGGAACTTTACACCTTCCCTGATTTTAAATGTTATAGATTTCCCATCGCTTGCTACATCATAAGATTCTGCAAGTATTGGGTATGCTTCATTTGTTTCCCAATCAATTCCAACCAGAGTTTCGCTAATTAAAGTAGAAACTTTAAGACCGGTAGTCTCAAGTGTCTGAGTAGCATCAAGCCCACCAGTAATATCCACATCTAAGTTAAATATTAGTGTGTCTTTAGAAGATGTATTATCAGAAGTTTTTTCATCAGCTGTCGTAGTCTCGATTGCTGTTGTTTCGGACACCGCAGTAGTTTCTGAAGTTGTTGCTACGGGAGTTGTTTTACAACCAAAAGCAGACAATACAAGCGCTAGACATAGCAACAATACTATCATAATCTTTATTGGTAAACGCATGTTTTATGACCTCCTCATATTTTTTACCTCTTTACAATTATTTACTTGAATTTAGATTTCAGATTATAAAAGTAAAATATAGGTTGCTTTAAAATCTTAAATCCAGAATTATCTATAGATTATTTTGAAATATCCACCACCTCCCGATTCATTTTTTTTACCGCATATTACATTTTCTATTTCATCCTCCTTTTAAATAAATTATATATTTATAAATTGTAATTACTGATTCTTTTTAATACCCCCTCCTTTGCAAGATTAATATAGTACTCACTAATATCTGAAACTTTTTTGGAATCATTATTTTTCAAGGCTTCATAAATAGCTTTGTGGCCGTTAAGCGAACGTTCTGCTTCCTCTACATTCCAAATAACCATTCTTCGATATCTGTCTATTTGTTCTTTAAGGCTATTCAGCATGTTTACGATACAATTATTACGGCTTGAACGTGCAAGTATGTCGTGAAATTCTCCATTCAATACAACTACTTTTTTATAATCTTTACTTTCATTTGCAATTTGAGTATCCTCTATATTGCTCCAAAGCTTTTCCATTTCCTCTTTGGTTATATTTTTGCATGCAAGGCGAGCGGCATAGCATTCCAAAGCTATTCTTACTCCAAAAAGATCGTCTAACTCCTTTATCGACAACTCACTTACTACAAGCTTTTTGTTGGAATCATAACAAACCATACCTTCAGATTTAAGTTTATTTAATGCTTCCCTCAAGGGAGTCCTGCTTATTTGCATGCTTGAAGCTAAATTATCTTCAATTATCCGTTCTCCCGGTTTTAAATTACCTGAAAGAATAGACTCTTTAAGAATTTTATATGCTTCTTCATTTAAATAATTACGCTCTATTTTTGAAATTTTACTATTGAAACTCATAGTACCTCCTAAATATTGTATACAAAATACGGTATTCCGTATATATTTATATATTATATTATCTTTATTTAATTTTCAATCTATTTTTTTATTATTTTGTTATTCTGCGAAATTTTTACCTTATAGCTTTTTAAGGAAAATATTATTTAACAAAGGGATGAAAAGAAAATTTATCAGCAGCAGATAAAAAATAAACCTAAGTGAAATGTAAATAGCAATCGATATTAAAAATAAGTTTATTATATGTTTTTATTAAGTTTGAATACCTATTTTAAATATTGATGGTATATAAAAAATGAGTAAATATATAAGAAAAGATAGTATATACTAAAAACAAAAAAGCATATTATGAAACTTTTTTATTATCTATATGTGCATTGATAATTTTTTTAAAATTTATATATTCTTATTAAGATATAATTTTTTTTGGTTTTTTATTTATTTAAGTAAGCTTTTTAAAATAATATATGCTCGTAAATGGCTTTGCCCAGCCCGGATTTATAATTTTCATCAGCAACGATGTCTGCAATTTCGATAAGTTCCGGAAAAGAATTTTTAACCGCTATCTTGCAACCCGATTCTTTAAAAAGACTTATATCGTTATGACTGTCGCCAAAAGCAACTACTTCTTCTTTTTTTATCCCAAGTTCTTTGATGAGCTTTTTTAAAGCGTTTCCTTTTGAAGCTTTAAGATTAAGGATATCGAAAAAATATTCTCCCGAACGTACAACCTGTAACACCTTACCGAATTTTTTCCTTATATAATTATCCATCGGATCTGTTGCAAGCATCGGAACAGATATGCTTACCGTATTTTTAATGAAAAAATCCGATTCTATATCATCAACCTTTGTAATCTTTTCTCCAACATCTAACATGTGTTTCATATTCTGGGAGTATTCTTTACAATATATCTTACCGTCAACGGTTGCAACTGTAGGTTCGTACCCTTTCGACCTGACATCCCTAATAAATTCCAGATATAATTGCAATGGAAATCCAGTGGTATCCAATATCTTCCCTTCGGGAGTAACAATGACAGCTCCGTTCATGGTTATCTGCGGAAGCGTTAAGCAAAGTTCCCTGATTATGAACATTATTGAGTCTATGGTCTTACCTGTCGCAATAGTTACATCTATTCCATTTTTAATACAATCAGTAAGAGCTTTCTTATTTAATTCCGTTAATTTGGAATTATGATCAAGCAAGGTACCGTCGACATCAGTAACCAGCAATCTGTATTTATGCATTATTAAAACCATCCATTCGGCTAAAAAGATTAATCAATATTACGGCAAATAGCATTTAAGATACTATCATGCCGTCAGTTTACGTTTTTATAACATTTTTTTGCATGAGGATATTTATATAAAATGCCTATATAAAAATCAATTTTTAGAATTTTTTAAACCTTGTGCGTTGCAAGTCCAAAGCAATCCTCGGCTGCTTCCATCACTGCTTCCGAAAGGGTTGGATGAGCATGAATTGCATTTGCAACATAATCAGCCGTAAGCTCACCATGCATTGCTACCGCTATTTCATGTATAAGATCGGATGCTCTGGGGCCAACTATCGTCGAACCAAGAATTTCTTTTGTAGAAGAATCGGTGAATATTTTGACAAATCCTTCGGTTTCCTGCACGACATAAGCTTTGCCGCTGTTTTTAAACGGAAATATTCCCGTACATACATCATAACCCTTTTCTTCTGCTTGTTTTTTGTTAAGACCTACAGTTCCTACTTCCGGAATCGTAAAAATAGCCCATGGTACTACACCATAATTCATTTCTTTATTTTTTCCTTTAATATTATCAACCGCAACAAGCCCTTCCGATGAAGCAACGTGAGCAAGCTGATAACCGCCTACCGCATCACCTATTGCAAATATATTATCGATACTTGTCTTTAGATATTTATCCACAGCGATAAAGCCTTTGCCGTCAAGCTTAACTCCTATATCTTCCAAACCGATGTCTTTCGTGTTGGGTTTTCTTCCGACCGAAACAAGAATCTTATCAAACGTTGCCGATTCTCCGTTACTTAACAGGCACATATATTGATTATTTACTTTCTTGACTTCTTTTACCGTAACATTTGTATAGATATTTATACCTTTTTTTACAAAAACTTTTTTTATAAGTTCGGAAACTTCTTCATCTTCATTCAGCAAAATTCTCGGCATGATTTCAACAATTGTAATTTTTGTACCCAAGGCAGAAAATATGCTTGAAAATTCACAACCTATTACACCTCCGCCAACTACAAGCATGGATTTCGGAAGTTCTTTAAGCGATAAAATACCTACGTTATCTAAAATTCCTTCATTGTCAAGAATGAAAGGGGGAACACTTGATGCATGAGAGCCTGTCGACAGAATGATATTTTCGGCATTTATTTCGACTTCCGTTCCGGCATTTCCTTTTACGATAATCTTATCTTTGGAAGCCAGCTTGCCTGTCCCTCTGACTATTTCAATCCCATTCTTTTTAAAATTATATTCAAGCCCTGCTCTTTGAATATTTACAATCTTATCTTTCCGTTCCATTACTTTTCCAAAGTCCGTTTCCGCTGCCGAAATATTGATGCCAAGCTCTTGCGATTTTTTTACCGTCTCGATTACTTCAACTGTATGTGCAAGTGCTTTTGTCGGTATGCACCCCCAGTTAAGGCAGACCCCGCCCAAGTTCTCTTTTTCGACCAGAATCACGTCTAATCCGAGCTTTTTAGCCCTAATTGCCGCAACATAACCACCAGGTCCTGCACCAAGAATCGCTACATCTGCTTTTTTTACTTCCGCCATGAGATTTACCCTCCAAAGACAAAAAATAAAATATTAAAAGTGCTCATCCAAATAAAAATATCCAAAAAGAGCAAAAAAAAATAATTAAAACTTTACGCTGACAATAATAAAAAAATAATCGAACAAACTATCAAACCAGAATCTTGATATATAATTGTCGATTTATTCCCCGTTTTTTTTCCTCAACACTTCAATTATTTCCTTTATTACCTTTTTAGGTTCCTTAAATAGCCTTTTTGGAAAAAACGGAACAAGATAAGCCATAGCTTCTTTAAAATCACGGGACATTCTATGAGGTTTCGAAAGAATTCTATCTATAAAATCTTCAGCAAAAACTGTTCTTAAATGCCTTCTGTCTATTTCAATTTTTTTTAAGCATTTGTTGCACTGTATACTTTTTAAATATTCGCCTATATAACTAACGGTATGCTCCGTGTCCGAATTGCAATTTATGCAAAAAAGAACAATTTTTGTTTCTTCATCTTTTAGCATTTTACATAAAAAAAATATTATCAGTTATAATATATAGAAATCATATTTACTGTTTTTATATGTCAAAATAAAAAACATTAAACAAAAGATATTAAATCAATATCGTTTCAAAAGCAATTATACCAAAGGCAGCGTTAATTAAAACAAATATTATTGTATAAATAAAAACCTCATTTTTTAAAAATTTCCCATTCAAAAAAATAATAAAAAAACAATTGGCAAAAGCTATAATATCAACATCTCGGGATTTTCCACAAGTTCCTTGACTCTACGCAGGAATTGCGCCGCAAGCGCTCCGTCAATAATCCTATGATCTACCGCAACTCCTATTTCCATGAGCGTTCTTATCTCGACTTTCCCGTCAACGGCAACAGGAGATTCATACATTTCGGAAACCATCATAATTGCGCCTTGAGGAGGATTGATTATTGCGGTAAATGATCTTACACCATACATTCCCAAGTTGGAAATTGTAAATGTTGCGTTCGTTACCTCATCAAGGGATAGTTTTCCGTCTCTCCCCTTTTGGACAAGCTCGGTTCTTTTTTTTGCAATTTCAAGAATACCAAGTGTATCTGCATTATAAATCGTAGGAACAATGAGGCTATTATTTACTGCGGTAGCCATACCTATGTTGATGTCTTCATAAATAATATGATTGTCATTTTGAAATGATGAATTTATCGATCTGAATTCGTGCAATGCAACCGAAGTAATTTTAATTATAAAATCGGTATAAGTAATTTTTATTCCATAATTTTTTTCAAGCTTATCTTTTAATCTGGTTCTTAACGATATGAGACTGCTGACATCGCAAACACAATTACAGATAATATGAGGTATTTCTTTTTTTGACTGAATCATTTTATTGGCGATAACCTTTCGTGCGCCTTTAAGCGGTGCCGAAGATAAAATCTTAATTTCTTTACCCTCCGCAACGATAGGCGCTTTCTGTTCTTTTAATGCTTCGGAGGCTTTTGAAAATGACAAAATATCGGAATGCACTATTCTTCCCGAGGGACCCGAACCGGTTATGTTTTCCGTTTTGTAGTCTATCCCAAGATCAGTCGCTGTCTTTCTTGCCAAAGGAGATATGAAAATCCTTTCACTTTTTTCTTTTTTGGATAAGATCAAAGCTTCTATGTCTTTTCTGATTATTCTATCTTCCGGACCTGTTCCTTTAACTTTTGAAATATCGATCTTGTTAGCTTCGGCAAGATTTTTTGCCACAGGAGAAATGGATATCCTTTCTGATTCAGCTTTAAAAGGTTGGGCTTGAACCTTATCCTTATTTTCACGTTCCGGTTTTTCTTTTGCCTTAAGTTGGTCTTCCGCAGGTTTTGATTTTGAAGCCTGATTTTCTAAAGGTATGGGCTCATCTTTTTCGCCGATATAGGCAATCACTTCCATTATCGGAACTTCTTCCCCCTCATTTCTTAATATCTTTCTCAAATAGCCCGAGTTAAATGATTCTACTTCAAGAGATACCTTGTCTGTTGCAAGATCGTATAGTATATCTCCTTTTTCAATCTTGTCTCCTTCTTTTTTCCTCCATTTTTCAATGGTACCTTTCTCCATCGTTTCACCCATCTTGGGCATTAAGACTTCATACATTATGATCTCCTCTCGAAAATAAAGAATAATGTAATAATTTAAACCAGAATAAAAAATCAAAAAGTTGATAACAAAATGAATACAAAATCAAATTTTATCATAAAACTATTGTTTACTCACCGGTAATTATTTTAATATCATAATTAAAAATTCCATATATTTTATTACTGCAAAAACAAAAAGTCAAAGTTAAATGCATTAAATTGCATCCATGCAATTTAATTAATATACGCATAACTTCATTATCTCGAATAAGTCTTCGTATCGGAATCACATACGAAGTTATCGACAAATAAACGACAGCTTCACCCTTGTTAATAATTTTTAGACAATAATAAAATTTACCACTTATGTTAAATAATATTATTATTTTTGATATATTGTAAAAAGCATTTTTACTTTATTCGGCTTTTTATCGAAAGATTTAAAAAAAACACAGAGATATATCTGTATATATGGAAATTTTATATAAAACAATAAAAATTTTTGCTGAAATTGGCCCTGCCGGCCTTATACCGATAATTTTATTTTTGATAGGACTTATAACAACAAGAAATAAGCTGACTTTACTGATAAATTCCGTATATGTCTATTTAGGATTGATTACTTTTTCGTTTCTTCTTGGTTTTTACATCAATTTTTTTAACCCGGTAATCAATACCATCCTTGCGATTACCAATAAAAAATTTCAAGCAATAGATATCGGCTGGCTCGTTGCTCAAAAAATGGACATATACAATCCTTTTGTTTTACAGCTGGCATTCATATTGATAGCTCTTAACATATTAATGCTATTGCTGAGACTTACCAGAACAATTAATATCGATATATGGAATTTATGGCTTTTTATGTTTTCCGGTATTTTTATTTACGAAGTAACAGGAATAATGTGGCTGGGAATTTTATTTTCATGCGTTATTGCAACAATTTCTTTCGTATTGGCAGATATTTACAGTCCTTATCTTGAGAGTTACTATGGAATCAAAGGAATTTCCAATCCGCAACCCCAAACAATAGTATGGGCTCCTGTCTCGAATTTCGTAAATTTTATTTTAAATAAAATTCCTTTCATAAAAAGACTGAATATATTTTACGAGGAAATACAGTATAAATTAGGTGTTGCGGGAGAACCCATGGTCATTGGGTTCATTCTTGGATTCATAATAGGTTTGATAACAAAATATAGGAATTTTACCCTTAATTTCTGGCCAAACCTGGGATATGCTTTTTTGTCCGGTTTATACATGTGTGTCATTACGATCCTGATGCCACGCTCGGTTACTCTTCTTTACAAAGGCGTGATACCGATAATCGATGACATTAGAACATTTATAAACAGCAAGATTACGAAAAGAGAAATATATATTGGGCTCAATTCGATTGTAGTTGCCGGCAATGCCTCAGTCATAGGACTCACTACGATAATGATACCTTTAACAGTATATATAGCATCTATCCTGCCGGGCAATAAGATACTTCCGAGTGCAGGTCTTATAACGATTCCTTTGATACTTGTTTGGGCGGTATGTCCGTCCCGTGGCGACATCTTTAGAAGTTTCATATCCGCATTGATAATAATACCGGTAGTATTGCTGATTACGACAGATATGATTACTTTTATAACGAATTTTCTGGCAAAAGAACCCGCTCAGATTATTGAAGGTTATAACAAAGCTTCAAGCCTGGATATGGGATCAAATATCATATATTGGATTTTGACTCAGATAATGAAGCCGATTCTTAAACTGTTTTCTTAAAACAATTTTTAAAATGTTATCTTTGTCTAAATATCTTGTTTATATAATCGAGATATAAATTTTTTCTCGCATTTCTTTTATCTTCCGCAAAAAAAATGTTTTTGCGTTCAAGCACGAGCCTTATTCTGTTCTTATCTCCCATTATGAGAGTACGCACCTTAGCAGGACTTGCTTGCGTAACCCACAAATCAAATTCATTTGCAACATATGGAAAGAATGAATAAAGCTTGGTTATATCTTCCCAGTTAATTACTATATTTTCGACTATGCTTGTGAAATTAGCTTTTGGATTTCTCCTTAAAAGATGCTTTGTCTGATTGATGATTTCGTAATTTATCTTTTTTTCAATTCTTCTTAAATTATATGACGCAAGACTCATGAAGATACCGTAAGCAAAAACAAATGGAATTATCCACATATAATATTTTGCAAAAAAATCGATTAAATATCTTCCTATTTTACCTAGAAAAAACTCCAGCCATATTTTTGTCATGATCTAATATAAAGTTTTTATGATATATGCGGCAATATACCTATTGTCAATTTTTTTATTGTCCCGTTTCTCGTGTTTGCATGCTATCAAGTATTTTTTAAAAATCGAAAGCATTTTATTCGAATGTAATATTAAACCATAATGCAGGTTTTGAAAATGTTTTAAAATGGATACCAAGCAAGATATTGAATTTATATGTTTCAGTTTTCCGTTATTCTTTCTACATTTCCTGAGAATATACCGCCTTTTTCGATTATGAGCGAATCCGTTTTTATATTACCGCTGGTTTTGCCTGTTTCCATAATTTGGACATTGCCGGCAGCTTCCATATTTCCTTTATATTCACCTTTTATGACAACATTATTCGTTTTGATATTGGCAGTAACGTTGCCTGATCTTTGGATTACCAATTCGCCGCCGACATCAAGCTCACCCACGACTTCGCAGTCTACTTCAACCGAATTCGAAATTTTTAACTTACCTTCAACCTTTGCGCTGCTGCCTTTGATAGTAAGCAAAGTTTTCTGTGCGCCATTTTTCTGATCTGCCGGTTTATCTTTCAAATCACCGTTAGAATAAAAATCGGAATTTGTCATGACATCTCCTTAAAAACAAACTAATAATATAAAAACAACAAACGATTAAAAATCACTGGCTGCTAAAAATTATCTCACTGTCGATCTCGCTAAAAAGACTTAATATGTTTTTAGAAGCTTCCGATTTAGGATATACATCAAAAACAGCCTCTTTATTTAAAGCAATGGAATTTTGGTATTGAGAAAGATATTTGATTTTTTGATTAAATATCTTTATTTTATTGCTATATTTATCCTCTATTTCTTTTACCGTCGAAACTGCAACTTTTTTTCTTCCTTCATAAGCATTTATAATAACTCCCGTGATCTTTATATCCGCCGAAAATTTCTTGTTAAGATTATTTATTATCTTTTTTAGATATTCAATATCAATCATTGAGTAAGGTTCGGCTTTCATAACCACTATGATATTTCCGGTAAAAACAATACCCGTTGTCGAAAGTAGCGAAAAATTTGGTTGGCTGTCAATTAAAATGTAGTCGAAATCATCGGATTTGATTGATTCGGCTAAAATGTTTAATAAAATATTATTTCTCTCTATGGCAGGATTTTTAATTGTTTCGCCGCTATCCGTTTTGGTCTGTTCTTTGTTTATTATATGATTTGTAAGGTATTCCTCTATAAGGGAGATATTGTTTGAACACGGCAGCAAAAAGAGGCCGTCTTTAATAGAAACCAGGTAATCATCAAAATTTTTCTTTTCTCCCTTAAGGTAGTTTAAAATAAGGTTATCGAGGCAGCACGATGTTCCCTTTGCCGGAACTTTTCCAAAAGAAAAAGCCAGATTTGCCTGAGGATCAAAATCCATCATTAGAACTTTTTTCTTTTTTACAGTTGCGAGATAACAACCATAGTTAAAGCAAAAAGTTGTTTTGCCGGTTCCGCCTTTTGTATTAAAAAAAACTAATTTTTCCACTGACTATTTTAATAAGTAAATTCTCCAATAATTCACATAAAATTTTGTTTGATTATATAATATCAAACTTATAAAATCTATGATTTTTAAAAAGTAATACTATTTACTGATTAATAGTATAATAAAATAGCTACATATGAGATAAAATACCGACCATGGCTTAAAATGGGGAATATATCTTGCGACAGAACTTAAAAATGCGCTTTACGGGTCAATGTTTATGATTTTTTGTGACATATGTGATTTCTTTTAAATTTTCCAGAGGTGTGGTTAAAGGTACCGCGCATTCGGGACCAATAATGTCAACTCCGCATTTTATTGCATATTCCACTTCTTTTTTAACATCTTTGGGGGTTTTAAAAAGAAGAGTCGACGAGTTATTGATATTGCCTATAAGTTTGATCCTGCCGTTGCTTATCTTAACCGCCTGGCATGCATCGACTTTTGATTCAAAATGAAATGAAGAAACATTTGTCTGGCATATATATTCTATCCGGTCTACGATATCGCCACATATATGAAGAATGATCGGAGCTTTTATTTTTTTAACCAGCATTGAATGGATGGGAATCAAAAAATCCCTATATGCAAGAGGGCTGCATAGATCTTTTGTTGCATGGTCGGCAACGGTAATTACATCTGCTCCTGCTTCGATTTGAGCATTGGCAAACCTGACAGTTACCTTGCTAAGCTTATTTAAAATGCTTTTCACTTCATTTGGATTTGTTATGGTTTTTATAAGAAAATCCTCTACGCCGAAAAGATCATAACCAAGTGTCCATGGTCCAAAAACCTTTCCTATTATGGCAACATCCGGATAATTGTTTTTAAGCAAAGATATGCATTCAAGGACAGCTTTAGCGGCATTGTTTGATAAAAAATCTTTATTGATTTTGATATCATCATAATTCTTCCATAGCTTTCCTAAAATTTGAGGCATCATATCGGGCCTGCCCCAATCTATTGTGCAGCCGAGAGCATGAGATTCGATTACGACGCTGAAAACAGGCATTATCGCATCAAAGCCAAGTATTTCATAATTGGCTCTTGAAAGTTCATACATTTTCCCGGCATCATAATGAGCTTCGGGAAAAAAGGAATTCATTATTTTCATCTGCTCGACGGTTATCGAAGATACGGGATTTGCCACACCGCATCTGGGAACTTTTTTCTTGTTGAGGATATTTAATATTATTTCTTTTGGCGTCATTTCTTTTTGTGCCACTTCTTTTGGCATCGTCTCACCTGTCGTTATTTTTTTTGATATCATGCAGATATCTCCGGATTAATTAATTACAACCTGGATTTGCTTTGATTTGCACAGATACTCTTTTAAAAGTTTATAAATTTGTCAGTTTCTTTTATAAGCGGAATCAAATTATCATCTATGGATTTTTCTGTATTTTCGATAAATGCTTTAAAATAAAATAAATGCTCTATATGCTCTATTTCGGTTTCCGGTTCCAGTATGGTAAGGGGTCCTAATGTTTCAAGTTCCAGAATATCCTGGTCAGTATATACCTCGGTGTTGCAATTGAAATCAGGGTAATAAAATTCGGAATTAAAGTCATATCTTTTTATCAATACTTCCCCCTCGTTATATCCTGCCATCCATCCGGCAGAATTTAAAACGCCTATTTTCTGGTTTGATCTTGATTTGGGATCCTGCTTAAGAATAATGTATCGGTCACCCCATGTCCACCTTGAATCCTGCATTTTTGTATAACCCCATAACGATAAAGGTCTGACAGGTAAAAGATTTTCCCTTCCGCATCGATACGGCTCTTGAGGGACAATCGCCAAGGAATTCTCAGCCATTACTGTAATCGCCCATGGTGAAATTTCGATATCCCATAAATTTTTATTAATAAGCCTGTAAACTATCTTAACATAATTATTATTTTCATCCATGCTGACTTCCATTTCTTTTTTAATGCCGGTTGTCTTTTCTGTTTTTTGGCTTAATTTCAATGTTTTGCCGTCCCAAAAATATCCAACAGGAAAATTATCAGGGCAGTAAGTCCTTGGAGATGATTCGGGTGCGTGCCATAACCTTATTCCGCCATATGATTTCCATTCGCCACCGCCGTTTGAACCAAGCTGATTTTTAAATTCTTTAAAAAGGTTCTTGCCGTTAACTTTTCCCAATCTTATTATTCTGGGACCTACATCGGTTGTGGCAACCAATTCAATTTTACCGTTGCTAAGCCTTATGCAGTTTTCCCATCCGCCATATTTGAATTTATCTTTATATTCCATAATTTTCTCCTTAAGCAACCTTTTCTTTTTTAAAAGTATCGTTGTATAAAATTTTTTTAATCCTGAATAATTATTTTACCAAAAATTTTATTAATTTTTTAAATTTTAAAAAGAATCAACTGGTTACAAAACGAATAAAATCAATGATTATTTTCAGCAATAAGAAGTAAAAATAATTATCCAAAAACCAATAATCATATTATTAAATATCATAAAATCAGTTGACATTATTGTCGTAAAAAACTTGGTGACGGAACTTGGAACCTATTGTCAGAGCGAAATGTCCCGTTATTTAGAAAAATTCCGGAACTTTGAAAACTACAGGTTAAGAGTTAGAGCTCTGTGCTGTTAGGATTAATGCCCCCGTTTTTGGTGGAGTTCCATTAGAACTAATGCCCCCGTTAATTGGCGAAGAACCGCGAAGAACCTGTTTTTGGCGAGGAACCGGAAGTTCTTTAAAATTCTTAAATGGTGGAGATGAGCGGGATCGAACCGCTGACCCCCTGCTTGCAAGGCAGGTGCTCTCCCAGCTGAGCTACACCCCCACATATCAGGTTACGCCATCTATGACAAATGATAAGGATATATAAAAAATAAAAAAAAATCAAATGTCAATTGGTGGGCGTATCTGGACTCGAACCAGAGACCTCGTCCTTATCAGGGACGCGCTCTAACCAACTGAGCTATACGCCCTAAAGAAAAAACATGCAAGCGATAAAATATCAATTTGCTGCACTTTTGTCAATGACTAATTACCTTAGGAATCACCTTATAAAAGAATGCTTGAAGCATAAATGCTACACCGTCAGACAATACAACACTGGCAGCAAAATATATTTGTGAATTTTAAGGGCAATAATCAGATACTATATTTATGCTTAATTAATTATTTGTCGGGGTATTTTCGAGGATTTTATTTTCGACCTTGGTTATTCTTTCAGTATATCTTATTTCAAGACCACCGCTTATTTTTATAATCACATTAAATATCCATGTCCAAAAAACAGCTATCGCAGCATAAACCACCGAAAAAAGCAGTCCGAATACTATAAATAATACTATCCCTACAATACCGCCCGTCCCAAAAACAATATTCAAATTAGGCAACTTTATTCCAAATCCCGAAAGCATGGATCCAAAATTCGTATTGGCAAACAGATTATTTAAATTGATTCCGGAAGCTTTAAATCCCGCCCATGTAATAACAGCAATAATCCCAAAAATTATTACAGAAAGTATAAAAACGATCAAGTAAGCCACAATGGCAATTTTAAAGACAGACCACTCGCTTATGCTCTTTATTATTCTTCTTTGAACTACTGTTTTATCCATGCATCACCCTCCTTAAATTATTTTTTGATTTAAAATTTAAGGTAATTTTTATAATAAAAAATAAACTTACCGAAGAGCTAAACTTAAATAAAAAAATATGCTTCAGTAAGTTTATTGTGAAAAATCGATTATTTATTGTATTTATTAACCAAACTTCTCAGAAATGGAATGTAGTATCTTTCACCATTGAAGCTCTTAATAATTGCTATAATCGCAAATATGTAGCACACTGCACCAAGAACCCAACCTAGCCATGAAAATAAGAACCATCCGACATAAGGAATCATTCCCAACAATACAGAAATGCCGATAAAGCATATTATTTCTATTATACCAAGTATCAAGGCTTGAAGTGCATGGAACTTTACAAACTTGTTTTCCTTTTCAATCAAAAAAATGATAAGTCCGCCAAGCCAGCCAAATAAATAAGCTAAAAGACACGCTATTTTTGGTTCCATTCCTGTAGAACTTTTTGCGTTAAATTCCGCATCTACCACTGTTTGTTTTTGTTCTGCCATTTCCCTGTTCCTCCTGTCGCCAATTAATAAACTTGTTAAATAATTCTTATTTTCAAAACCAATAAAATTATAATAAAAAGATGAGAAATAAACCTGTATTTTTCCTTAAATATCTCTTACACGGTTTTTTATTAAAAATATTATATTATTTATATCCAACAATTAAAACAATAAAATAAAAAAGAATTAAAAATATTGCTAAATACCATTAAAGTTTGTTTTATATTAAAATCAAAATGCAGCCGAAAACCACATAGCCCTAGTCTTCCGGAGCCACAAATGCAGCCGAAGCAACTTTATCACCTTCTTCAAGATTCATTAATTTCACTCCCTGACTTGCTCTTCCGTATTTTGATATGTTGCTTGCATTGATCCGTATGAGAATGCCGTTTATCGACATTATCATTACATCATAATCCTCTCTTAAAATGCCCGCACCGGATATCTTGCCTTTTTTCTCTGTAATTATTATGGCTCTTACACCCTTGCCACCTCTATGAAATCTCGTAAAATCGGAAACGGGAGTTCTTTTGCCATATCCGTTATCGGTTAGGACAAACAAGTCACTGTTAATATCTCTGACTACAGCCATTGCCAAAACTTCATCGCCCTTTTTGAGCCTCATTCCTATAACGCCTTGAGCGGTCCTGCCCATATGTCTGCAATCGGTTTCGCTAAATCTAATGCATTGCCCATTTTTGGTAATAAGCATAACATCGTCTTTTCCGCTTGTTTTTTTAACTTCGATAAGCTCGTCTTTTTCCTTTAAGGTAATTGCCGCAATTCCTTCTTTTCTTGAAGTATCATATTCTTTTATCGAAGTCTTTTTGACGTAACCTTTCTTTGTTGCCATTATCAAATAATCATCTTCGCCATATTCTTTAACCGCAATTACAGCCATTACCTTTTCATTTTGTTTAAAAGGCAGTATATTCACGATTGCCTTACCCTTCGAAGCTTTGCTTCCTTCGGGTATTTCAAATACCTTAAGCCTGTATACCTTGCCAAAATTCGAGAAGAACATTATATAATTATGGGTTGAAGATATGAATAAATGCTCGACGAAGTCTTCTTCCTTAAGATTCATACCCGTTACTCCGCGGCCTCCTCTGTTTTGTTTCCTGTATGTCGTGACAGGCAGCCTTTTTATATAACCACTATGTGTGATAGAAATTACGTTTTCTTCCTCTGCAATAAGATCTTCTATTTCAAGATCAGATACTTCAGCCGTTATTTCTGATCTTCTCTCGTCCGCATATTTCTTCTTTATTTCCTTTAGTTCATCTTTTATAACACCGTAAAGCAAATCATCGTTTTCAAGTAGTTCCTTAAGATACTTTATCTTCTCCGTAAGCTCTTTGTGCTCAAGTTTTATCTTGTCGCGTTCCAGAGCAGTAAGCCTTTGCAGCCTCATTTCGAGTATCGCTTGTGCCTGGATTTCAGTCAGATTGAACTTGGACACAAGACCTTCTTTCGCGGTAGGAACATCTTTTGAAGACCTAATGAGTTTTATTACGGCATCAAGATTATCAAGAGCGATAAGCAAGCCTTCCAGTATGTGAGCTCTTTCTTCGGCTTTCCTCAACTCATATTTTGTCCTTTTTACGACGACATCATATCTATGCTTTACGAATTCACAAATCATTTCTTTCAAATTCAAGGTCCTTGGAATACCATTAACCAAGGCAAGCATGATTACCCCAAAAGTTGATTCAAGCTGTGAATGTTTATAAAGCTGATTAATTACTATATTGGGGTCGGCTTCTCTTTTGACTTCTATGACTATCCTCATTCCGCTTTTATCGGATTCGTCTCTTAAGTCACTGATACCTTCGATCCTTTTTTCCTTAACATTTTCTACTATTTTTTCTATGAGTGTCGTTTTATTAACTTGATAAGGTATTTCGCTTATTATTATCTGCTGTCTTTGCTTTTTGGTTTGTTCAATGTGAACGCTGCCTCTGACGGTAAGTATACCCCTTCCCGTATTATAAGCATTTACTATACCTTTCATACCCATAATTTTGCCGCCAGTAGGAAAATCCGGTCCCTTGACTTTTTTAAGCAGGTCCGATATCGATATATCTTTATTGTCTATATAAGCTATGACTCCATCGATTACCTCTCCCAAGTTATGCGGCGGGACATTCGTTGCCATTCCAACCGCAATACCTGAAGAACCGTTTACGAGCAGATTCGGAATTTTTGCGGGAAGAATTACCGGTTCCTTTAATGAGCTGTCGAAGTTATCGATAAAATCAACGGTTTCCTTATCCATATCGGTAAGCAATTCTTCGGCAAACTCAGAAAGCCTTGCTTCCGTATACCTCATGGCTGCAGGACTGTCACCGTCTATCGAACCGAAATTTCCATGACCATCAACTAAAAGATATCTGATTGAAAAATCCTGAGCCATCCTAACCATGGAATCATAAACTGCGGTATCTCCGTGAGGATGATACTTTCCCAAAACCTCGCCAACGATACGGGCACTTTTTTTGAAAGGAGTATTGTGCCTCATCCCCATATCATTCATAGCATACAAGATTCTTCGGTGAACAGGTTTGAGCCCATCTCTTACGTCTGGAAGTGCGCGACCTACAATAACACTCATGGCATAGCTTAAATAGCTGTCCTGCATTTCGGACTCTATGCCGACATTTTTAATTTTTCCTCTTATTTCAAAAACCATTCATTTCCTTATAATTAAAAATTTTGTATAAAATTTATTTACTGTTTAAAAAATTTACATTCGTAAAAAATCGTAAAAAATATATCGTGCATATATCTTAAAAATCCGGAAATGATTATGCCGGAATTTATAAATCAAGTATCGATGAATGCTACACCCTTTGCATTTTTTTCTATGAATTCTCTTCTTGGTTCGACTTTATCACCCATTAAAGTCGAGAATATGTCATCGGCTATCAGCAAATCTTCGATTTCCACTTTCAGTAAAGTTCTTTTTTCCGGATCCATTGTTGTTTCCCAAAGCTGTTCGGCATCCATTTCTCCAAGACCTTTGTACCTTTGCACAATAGCTTTCTTATTGCCTATATTATCCATTATTTTTTTTAACTCGTCGTCTGAATATGCATAGTATGTATTCTTGGAATCCTTTACCTGGTATAGCGGTGGCTGTGCTATATACACATATCCTTCTTCTATTAATTTAGGCATGTATCTGAAAAGAAAAGTCAAAATAAGCGTTCGAATATGTGCGCCATCGACATCCGCATCCGTCATTATTACAATTTTATTATATCTGGCATTCTTTATATCGAACTCATCGCTTATCCCAGTTCCCATTGCGGTTATCATATACATTATCTCATCGCTTGATAAAATCTTATGAAGTCTTGCTTTTTCGACATTTAAAATTTTGCCTTTAAGCGGAAGTATCGCCTGAAATCTTCTATCCCTTGCTTGTTTTGCGCTGCCTCCTGCCGAATCGCCTTCGACAAGAAAAAGTTCACAAAATTCGGGTTCGCTCATCGAACAATCGGCAAGCTTTCCCGGCAGAGACCCCGATTCGAGTATTGATTTCTTGCGTGTCAAATCGCGGGCTTTCTTTGCGGCACTTCTAGCGTGAGCAGCATCTATGCATTTGGCCACAATAGCTTTAGCTGCATCCGGATTTTCTTCAAAGAATTCAGCCAGCTTAGTATTTACCGTCGATTCGACAAAACCTTTCATTTCGCTGTTTCCCAGCTTGGTTTTTGTTTGTCCTTCAAATTGAGGATCTTTAAGCCTTACGCTTATTATGGCAGTCAAACCTTCCCTGACATCTTCTCCCTGAAGGTTTTCGTCTTTTTCTTTAAGCAAGTTCGAATTACGGGCATAATCATTTATTGTTCTTGTGATTGCACCCTTAAAGCCACTTAGGTGTGTTCCGCCTTCGGTGGTATTTATATTATTGGCAAACGAAAATATAGATTCCGCATAACCTCCGGTGTATTGCATAGCTATTTCAACTTCCTGCTTGCCATCCTGGTTATCCATATAAATAATCTTTTTATGAATTACATCCTTTTTTTCACACAGGTATTTTATGAAGTCTAGAATCCCTCCGGAGTACTGGAACTCTTCCTTTTCTTCAGGATCCTCTCTTTTATCAATAAAGGTAATTTTAAGGCCTTTATTTAAAAAAGCCATTTCCTTAAATCGTGCTGATAATATTTCACTCTTGTAGTCAATTTCTTCAAAAATTTCAGGATCCGGCCAAAATGTAATTGCGGTACCGTGTGAGTTCGTAGCTTCTCCTCTGACCAAATTGGTGACAGGATTTCCTTTCCGAAATTCTTGATTGAAAACAAATCCGTCTCTTCTGATTGAAACAATCAATTTTTCCGAAAGAGCATTGACGACAGAAACGCCTACTCCATGAAGACCGCCGGAAACCTTGTAACCTTCTCCGCCGAATTTACCTCCGGCATGCAATTTGGTAAGAACAATTTCGACTGCCGGTCTGTTATATTTTTCGATATTTTTAACGGGAATACCACGGCCGTTATCTACCACGGTCACGGAATTATCATTATTTAAAACGATAAGAACGCTGTCGCAAGATCCTGCCATTGCTTCATCGATGCTGTTGTCAACAACTTCGTATATCAGATGATGCAGCCCTCTTGCCCCTGTGGAACCTATATACATTCCAGGTCTTTTTCTGACTGCAGATAATCCTTCAAGAACCGTTATATCCTTGGCATCATAAGTTGAATCTGGCAATAAAAAACACCTACCCCTTACAAAATAAAAGGGTAACAAGCTTTGCTGTCTTAAATATCAATTATTAAACTTATTACCCAAACAAAATTAATAAAATTTATTCAAGCTTAAATTATTTAATCGTACGTTAATTATTGAGTGTATTATACCAGACTTTAAGATTAATTTCACTTACTTTTGGAATATATTGACAAAATTTATAAACAATAAACGGCACTCATAGTTTGTTGATTTCGTTGATTTTAAAGATTACGATCATTTTATAATTCAATCAGCTTAAAGATCGGGCCTGACCCTTAATTTGCAAACAATGTCCTCATTTAAATAACTGTTTATCTTATTTATTATATCCTGAGACATCAGACTCAGTTCGCTTGCCCATATGGGATTTACGGTCGAAATAAATAACACTTTG